>VFKF01000339.1 GCA_009885705.1 Nitrospira sp.
ACATTCCTATTCTGGTCAACGAGCACGACGGGTTGATGCATCTGAAGCAGGCCGTGATCGACGATGAGGTGAACGCCTCCGGCTCGATGAACCATACGACCAGCGGCAATCGTTATAACGATGAGCGGCTCGATATCATCACCGATCACGCGATCTCCGTAAAAGCCAGGGAAAAGTTCCTGACGATGTGGAACGATCACCAGAGGTATCGGGCCTGGGACGCGCACTGAGACGATGGCAGACATGATTGAGCAGACAGATGTGGCGGTGGTGGGAGCCGGGGGTGGTGGAGCGGTCCTCGCCTTGGCGTTGGCAAAGCAGGGGATCAGTACCGTCGTGCTGGATCAGGCTGCCGGTCCACCCCAGGGATTGCGGGGAGAAATTCTCCAACCCAATGGACAGCATGTGCTTGATCGCCTGGGTGTGTTGCAATCCTTACCGGCCAACGCGACGCGAACCGTGCGGCACTTTCATTTCTGCCGGGCCGGAGGCACGCGCCTCTGTAGCATCGACTACAACGATCTGCCCGCGCCGTACAATCGCGCCATTGTGACCCTGCCGAACGTGGCCCACCATGCCATTGTTGCAGCGGTGCAGCAGCAGCAGAGCGCGACCCTTCGGTATGGGACCTCCTTCGCCGGACTCTTGCGCGAGGGTAGCAAGGTGGTGGGATTGACCACGCAAGGGCCGGAGGGGACGAGCACGATCCGCGCCAAGATCGTCGTCGGCGCCGACGGGGCCTTTTCGAAAGTGCGCGAGGCCCTGCAGATTCCCGCCGACCTGCATCGCTATCCCGACGGCTATCTGATTGCGATCCTCGAATCGGAGGAACCGATCTCCGAATCGTTTTACTATGTCGGCCACAAAACCATTTTGGGGCTCTTTCCTGCGACGGGGAACAAAGTCTATTTGTTCTACATGATCCCGAGCGGCTCGATGGAGGCCGTGAAGCAGCGGGGCATTTCCGCGCTGCAGCAGGCCTGGAGCCAGATCGCGCCGCAGTTCGCCGGATTGTTCCGTGGTTTACGCGATTGGAATCAGACCGCCTACATGCCGACCGGGCGGATCCGGACGCCGACCTGGGTGGCGTCCGGCGCTGTCTTGATCGG
>VFKF01000056.1 GCA_009885705.1 Nitrospira sp.
AAGTTCCGCGGCCTGACCCCTGTGCCGGTCGGCGCCACACGCGATGCCATCGACTTCATGACTAGTGGCACGCTGACGAAATGGACAGGACTCTTGGGGAGCGACGATGTCTTTTTCTACGGGGTAGGCGGAGCGGCAGGATCCCTCTACTATGAGCCCTATGCCCAAATGGGCTTTAGACGGCTATCTCTATTGGAGTTTGTGCCGGTCGTGTCAGACTACATACGTTTCTCCGCGTTGGCCCGCGCCGGCCGTCCCTTCAGCGGATCCGCATTTCACCAAGTTTCCAACCATTCCTACCTTGGGCAAGCGTCCGTCGGGATCGGCAACTACCGTCGAACAGACTGCGACACCCCCTGGGAAATCGAACTCGGCCTCACCGTGGATTCCGGCCTGTTTGTGGACCATCGCGGGGACTCGCTGGAAGAACGGTTCGTAACAGTGGCGCTACGCTACTCAGCCGTGACCTTTGAAACCTGGAACGATCTCATCAACCAGAAGGACTACGGCCCCTCCTTCGGCGCTCGCCTAACGGTGGATGTACTCTACCTCTACAATCGGCTCACCGACCTCTAGCGGGATGCTGAAACAGTCCGCCAGCTTCGTTCCCTGCCTTCGCCGAAGCGGCTTCGCGCAGGCAGGTCGCATCGTTCAGACCCTCAACGTACCCTCCGGGTACGCCTCGGCCCTTCACTCGCTGCGGCCTTGCTGGACGGCCTGTTTGAGTATCCCGTAAGAATATTCTCCGGTTACACCACGCGTAGACCATTATCGTGCTGATGCATCACAGCATGGCCCAAGCCCTGCTAGCCAAGCTCACCACTCTTTAAAGATCACGAATACACCGCCGGCCATGAGAGCAAACCCCGCCAGATAGTTCCACTTCAGCGGCTCCTTCAAGTACCACACGGAAAAGGCGCAGAACACCACCAACGTGATCACTTCCTGTATCGTCTTCAGTTGCGCCGTCGAAAATTCATAATGCCCAATCCGATTAGCCGGCACTTGAAAACAATATTCAAAGAACGCGACACCCCAGCTCGCCAAAATCACCATCCACAAGGGCGAATCCTTGTACTTCAGATGCCCATACCAGGCGAAAGTCATAAAAATGTTGGAAACGGTGAGCAGAAGAATTGTGTGCATAGGCTCCTTTCAGCTTGAACAGGGCGATGCTGACAGCTGAAGGCTGATTGCTGAGGGCTAAGACTTCAGACCCCTGCTTCTTTCAACACCTGCCCCGT
>VFKF01000258.1 GCA_009885705.1 Nitrospira sp.
GGATGGTAAAAGTCCGTGACGCGATCTCGTGAAACGTGACGCGCAAACGGGATGGAGAGATGAGGTATCTCTTCGCTCAGAAAGCTGAAGATAGCACGATTTGCGGTCAGAGTGAATCAGCTTCCTTACAGAGGGCTTGGAATGCGCCAAGCATGGCATTGTATGAATAATGCGCGTTTCGGCCACTGGGATTGGGAAGGACGAAGACCGGGGCATCGGCTAATTGTGCAGGCTGGAGTCCAAGGTCCACTCGTTGCCCCCTGGTGACAGGAAAGAGCATCCTGTAAATGGTCACCCCGAGCAATGCGACGATTTGTGGGCGATAGCGTTGTACGGTGGCAACAAGCCTCTTTTGTCCAATGGCATATTCACTCGGCCTGAGCTCATCGATACCTGCGCTGGGTCGTTGAATGATGTTGGTCAAACCGAGGCCCCAGTCGGGCAGGCGCCAATCGGCCTGGTAAGTCAGTGGCTCGGAAACGAGCTTCGATTCATACAAGAGTTTCCAAAACCGATTCGAGTGACCGGCGAAGTGATGGCCTAAGGCTGCCGAGCGAAGACCTGGGTTGATGCCGACGAAGAGGATCCTGACTCCAGGCTGAATATGATCTGTGAGCCCTTTACGCGAGTGAATCTTGGATCGCTGCCGTACTGCTGTTCGAATCATCGTTTCGGTCAAATCGCTGGTTCATTCCATCTCAAGCTCGACCAGGATCTGCCTTTTCCTGGTTTGAGGCGGTTTAGTCGTCGTTCAGCCATCCTGCCACAGAAAAGCGAAGGTGCAGCCCTTCGGCTCCTGACTGAAAACTATTCATAAGACATTGATAAGGCTAGAAAGATGTATCTTTTCCAGTTCCGGCACCAAGCTTGCTGAATACTCTGGGCGAGTGCCGATCATGGCACCATATTCAATCACTAACAGGGGGTCACATACTATGAAGAGCATGTTGATGGCAATCATGGCAGTGGCAGTGGCAGTGTCGTTCAGCGCGCCTTCCTTCGCCGGCGAAGAGAAGAAGGACAAGAAGGATGAGAAGAAGGGCGGCCACGTCCTCGTGTACGGCGAAGAGAAGAAAGACAAGAAGGACGAGAAGAAGGGCGGCCACGCCGACACGTTCGGCGATGACAAGAAAGACGAGAAGAAGAAAGACGAGAAGGGCAAGTAATCCCTTTTCTCTGGCGAGGCTAGTTAGCTTGAGGGGTCTCCTGCCTAAAGCGGGAGACCCTTCGAGTCCTCACCCTACCTGTTCATGCTCCGAAGATAGACCGCCTGCAATCCCACGATCGATTTCGCATCCCTAATCGCACCAGTCTCAATCATGTTGATCGCTTCCAGTAGGGGCAGTTCGATCACTTCAAGAACTTCATCCCGATCGAGCTGTTGTTTCCCTGCCGTCAACCCGGTTCCTTTGTAGACATGGATCACCTCGTCGGTGAATCCTGGTGCGGTCAAGATGCTGGACAGCAGCTCCAGCTTGCCGGCCCTGTAGCCTATTTCTTCTTCCAGTTCTCGTGCCGCGCAGGCCATCGGGTCTTCACCAGGATGAAGTTTTCCCGCTGGGATTTCGTAGATGAACCCTCCCGCCGCCTGGCGGAACTGTCGAATCAAGACGACCGTGCCATCGTCTTTTAGCGGCACCACCGCGGCTGCTCCTGGATGGCGAACCACTTCCAGGTCGACCGTGAGGCCGTTCGGCAACGTGACGGTGTCCACGTTCACGTTCACGATGATGCCTGTATACATGCGTTTGGTCTGCATCGCTAAGCCTTGCGCTTTTTGTAGAACGGCGGCTTGACGATCTGTGCCAGGACGTTCTTGCTGCGAATTTCTATCAGGATCGGCGTGCCGGGCTCCGCATAACGCGGAGGCACATATCCCAACCCGATGCCCTTCTGAAGAAGTGGCGAAAGGTTGCCGCTGGTCACCTCGCCGATAGGTTGAGACGTTGCAGGGTCGAGGATTTTGAATCCGTGGCGTGGCACGGCCTTCTCAATGAGTTCGAACGCCACGAACCGGCGAGCGACCCCGGCCTGCTTTTGCATCAGGAGTGTCTCGCGGCCGATGAATGGGCCTTTCTGGAAGCTGACGGTCCAATCCGCATTGGCTTCGAGCGGCGTCGTGTCTTCACCCATATCGTTGCCATAGAGCAGATAGCCCATTTCCAACCGGAGAAGATCTCGTGCGCCGAGTCCTGCCGGTTTGAGCCCCGAGGCCTGGCCCTTGTCGATGAGCAGGTCCCAGAGGCGGCCGACCTTGTCTGCGTCGATATAAACCTCAAAGCCCAACTCACCACTGTAGCCTGTTCGGGCTAGCAAGCAGGACAGGCCGCCAATTGCCCCCTCACAAGTGTGATGGAGCTTGAGCCCTTCGAGAGCCGTTCCCCCGAGACTCATGAGTAGCTCGCGAGATTTGGGACCCTGGACAGCCACCTGAGCCAATTCAACCGACCGATCTTCGAGCCGAACTGTCGTATCTCGACCAAGCTGTGTTTGGAGCCACAAGAGAATCTTCTCGCGGTTCGAGGCATTCACGCACAACAGAAATTCGTCCGACCCGAGCCGGTAGACAAAGATGTCGTCCTTGATGCCCGCCTGTTCGTTGCAGACCATGGAATATTGGGCTTGCGAAACTGCGATTTTGTCGACGTCGTTCGTCGTGACTCGCTGGAGAAATGGGATGGCGCCGGAGCCGGCGACTCGCAGGCGCCCCATATGGCTCACATCGAAGAGGCCGACATGGGAGCGGACGGTGTGGTACTCGTCCACGACACCGCTGTACTGAATCGGCATCTCCCATCCTGCGAAATCGACGAGTTTGGCGCCGCAGGCTTGATGGTGCGTAACCAGTGGGGTGCGTTGCATGACGTGGCTCACAGACCCAGCAGTTCGACGTCGAAAATCAATGTGGCATGTGGCGGAATCAGTCCGCCCGCGCCCTGTGCGCCATAACCAAGCTTTGAAGGAATAGTGAGCTTTCGCTTGCCGCCCACTTTCATGCCCTTCACGCCCTCATCCCATCCTTTGATGACTCGCCCGGCTCCGAGAGGAAACGAGAAGGGCTGGCCCCGGTCTACGGAACTGTCGAATTTCTTCCCGTTTTCCAGCCAGCCGGTGTAATGCACGATGACCGTCTGTCCCGCCTCTGCCGTGGCTCCGGTTCCAACCGTGAGATCGACATACTGCAACCCCGATGACGTCGTGACTTCATTCCCTTCGGCCCCTGCTTCTTGATGCGGCATACCTGCTCCTTTCCTGATCGTTGACCACCGGAACATTCAGGTGGCGGCAATAGGCTTATCGATTGCGATGCGTAGTATCTCCTGCCGGCAGCGAGGCCGGCAATCTCTGTCGAGCGCTCAATACAGGACGCTCACGAATGTGGCGGACGGGAATCCGGTTCGGAGAAGATGACCACGCTGGCCGTGTAGCCGTGCAGGAAATTGCGCCCCCCGACCGGACCGATCTCTCCTTGCGCGAAAAATCCAGCCGTGGGGAGAGACCCGAGGCGCTCTTGCACGACTCCACTATCGTGATGGGGCTGGCCAAAGAGGCCCTCTCCACGCCCGCAACAACAGAACAAGAGGGCTCCAAGCGGCGGATTCTGGTGCTTCGCGCGATCCGCAGCCAGGAGAA
>VFKF01000057.1 GCA_009885705.1 Nitrospira sp.
GGATGCCGACCTGTCGATTCAGTCTCATGGAAAATATTACGCGGTGAATACGACCGGGCCGTTGGCGCGCTGGAATCGCGAGGCGTTCCAATTGTTATACCTCCTGTTCCAAATGACCGTGAGCGAGGTGCCGCGCGTCGGTGTGCCGAGCATCACCATTGCGAAATAACAAGGAATGGTAGCCTCCCATCCAAGTGAGCTAAAGTTATGCTAAAAGCTGTTCGAATCCATAAGAACAACTGAAGTCAGCAGAACTTCTGCATTGGCCCTCAGCCCCTCTATTTAAATGTAAATGGGGAAACCATTTGAAACACCCAGCCTTTGTAAAACCCGCGAGCTCACATTCGTAAACTGCAGGTCGTCCGTTCAATTCAGATCGCCGGCTTTCACACCTCGCGGGTATGTAGATACCGTCCTCGACGGTCGATTGTGCCGAATGAGTCCCCACAGGTTTCGAAGCCAACCGCGCAGGAGTCAAAGGCTGACCCGGCAGGCCAAGGTCAGTCGCCTAGGGTTTCAAGCCAAAGTGGGGCTGCCAGAATCACCGACCTATGACGCATCACATTTATCTCCATATCGATTGCCGTTCGACCGAGATCGGCTAGATGCGCTGAAAGAACCAGACCTCGCTCCGGGAGAGGCTGCCGTCAATAGAATCTGGAATCTGCTTCCCCTCGTTCGCCTCGAATGTTCCTGCACGTGGGTTAGAAGTACTGGGTGATGCCGAATTGAACCAGGGAATTCGGGCTCGGCGAAAACAAATGGGCCAAGTCGATTCGCAGCATCGTATTGGAAAGAAACGTCGGCACGATGCGAAACCCGGTTCCCACGTTCACGGCTCCCCTCCAGTCTCGAAGTCTTCCATCTTCGGTGAAGGATTGGAACGTGCCGAAGTCGGAGAAGAGGACCCCTTGCACCGCCCAGCGTGGCGCGACTTGAATCGCGTGCCTGAATTCCAGGTTGGTATAGGCCTGTGCGCGGTTGCGATAGAGATTGTCGGACAGCCCTCGTATGCCGGTGATACTCCCGATGAGGAGGCTGTGATTCGCATTGCCTGAATTATTGACTGCCTCCGCCACGCTGTTGATCATCAGCACGGTGGTCGGCGCGAGCGGGATGCCCTGGAGATAGCGCACCTTGATTTCATGGCGCGGCTGATTTGCGCCGAAAAAGAAGCCAGGACGAAGCTCCAGCGCGATTCGATACCCGCTCGGCACCAGATCGTGCCAGTGGTACTTGTCCCAGGTCAATTCAGGAATTAGGCCGACGTAATAGCCGTCAGGCGGACGCTGTGAGCCTTTTTCGTCGGCGATCTGTTCACGGTAAAATTTCACGACTACCTCATACCGCAAGGGTGAGCCATATCGGTACGGCCCTTTCAATTCCAACTCGCTCCCGATGCGATGACGATTCCATGTGGAAGCCGAGTCGGCGAACCGGATTCCATTTACGTTGTAGTTTCCCTTGATTTCTTTGGCCCACCGTTCCGGTTCGAAGGCATGTTGCGAGAGCCAGAGGTCGACGTTGGGACCTCGCTGGCTGTAATTGAACTGGCCCCCAAGCTGCGTGCCGGTGCCGAACAGATTGTATTCCACCAGCCCCATGGTGGCGTTCAGATCCTTCACGCTGGTGCCGCTCGTAAAGTTGAGAATCGGCGCCAGGGTGATCTTCTCCTGCACCTCGACCGTCATGTTCCGTCCGGCGCGCGTCACTTGTACGCGATCGAAGAGGCTGAGATTCCGCACCCGCCGCTCGAATTCTTCGACCTCGGTCCTGGTGAACTCGGCAGGAAGGGATCGAGGCAGCAACCGGATGAGGGTGTCCTGCGTCGTATGGACCAGCCCATCGATCCGGACCTCATCGATCAAAACGGCTTCGTCGTCAGCGATGCCGGTTGCCGCCAGAGCTGATCGAGCGGCAACATGGTCGTTCAACGTAAGAAAGAGGCAGGTTGTCAGGGTCAGACGAACGAATGTCGACGAAACACATGAAAGGATAGAGCCGTCCTGCATCACAGACCTCCGTGGAAAGAGGAAACACCCGCCGTTCGATCGAACGACGGTCTGCCTTGGAGATGCTGGACGGGTCTAGATGCGAAGGGAGACTGATAAGGACAGAGGGCCTGTCGGAGGCGGCTGGTGATAGGACGACGAAGCTCGTAACGATGCGTGATCCGGTGATGTGAAGGTCGTAGAGAGAAGAGCCATCATGGTGGTTGCCTGAGCCGCGGCGAAGACATCCGCGACCGAGTGGCCCGCTCGCTGCGAAGGCATGAGCAGATGCTCGGCGGCATTGCCCGGCTCTTCCGCGGTCGTAGAGGCATCGGCCGTCACGTCAGGCTCTTCAAACACCAGGTCGACGACCAGGTCTCCCGTGCTCCAGAGACAAAGCAGGAGCGTGAGCCACCCAATGACCTTCATCTGTTGTGTGAGCCGAAAAGACATGAGCCAAGTATAGCAGAAGAAGGCCCCTGCTCATGGCTCTCCTATCGTGGCCCGCCACCGTCTGTTCTTGAGGAACAGGCGGTGCACCCCCGGTCTCGCCGGAGCGCTAGGGAGATTCTGTCGCTGAGACGACATAACGAAGCGGTCCGCCTGGGCTGATGGCATCGAAGGGATAACAGGTCACCAGCGCGAGTTGCGGTGCGTCTCTGTCCTGCGTGATCGACGCACTGGCGACATCCACGACCGTGGCGCTGCTCACGCGATACCGGTGTGGCTGTCGGTCCTTGCCCGTGAGCAGAAGCTCATCGCCTATCTGCAATCGCTGCAAAAATCGAAAATGTGTATCGCGATGTCCGGTGAGGATCGTCGTTCCTCTCGAACCGGGAGGGACGCTTGATTCCAGATAGCCAGGCCCAAAGGCCAGCGTGCGGCCATAGGCGCCGTTCAATACGATCAAATCGACGTCCTTCGAGGGAACCGTGAGCCTGGCCA
>VFKF01000180.1 GCA_009885705.1 Nitrospira sp.
TGCAGCATGGCCAGGTGCCGGGATTTCCATTTCTTGGAGCCCGCATAAATCAACTCCTGGAGAAACTGTTCGCCCCGTCGAAAATAGGCCAGGGCGAGCATGGCGCTGATGGACTGGCCCAGCCACTGGCAGATCTCATCAAAGGTCTGCTGGACCTTCTCGACAACGAGCCGGCAGCGTTTGAACCCTTCGGTAAGGGCCTCCCACCAGGCTAAGAGCGGGGCCCGATATTTCTCCCAGGGCTCGGCGTCTCGGGTGGTCTCGCGAAAATCCACGTACGACCGCAAAATCCCGACAAGGAATTCTCGCCAATCCTCCGGCGGCAGCGTGAGCAACGCTTTGGCGCAAGCTTGCGCCCGGTCCTTTTTCAGTTCGAGTTCCCACCGCACGCCATAGTCCTTGGCTTCTTCACGACCTTTCTGTTCGAGCTCCAATCGCTTGTCGTAGACACGCAACATGGTTTGGCTCTCCCGACTCCCGAAATAGAGCGTGTCGCCCGTCGACGTGCCGGAGCGCAACGAGGACCCGGCAATGACCTTGAACTTCTGGGACCGGGTGACGGCCTGTCCGGCAACGACGGCCTCTTTGATCTGCGCGATGGAGACCCCCGCTACCCGATCATCCAGGGCCACATCCATGCGGGAGATATGCCCCCCACTGGCAAAGACCCAGGTCAGGACCGAACGGATTTTCGATTCATCCCAGGTCGAGACGATCCCCGCAGAGAGATCCACATGGACTTCCTGAAGGCTACGAGGGGCCCCTGTCCCGAGTTTGCCCACGCCATGGCGGCCTTGATTCGTGAGCCAGCAGGTGGGATAGCCACGAAAGCCCGTCGTCGTCTCGAACCAGTCCCCACCGACGACGGCATGTACCTCGTCGACCGTGGCCTGGGGGACGGTGAACGCGAGCCAATCGATGGTTTCTGTAAAGCTGTGGTCGTCCATAAACAGTCCTCTTACTCCTCTGCTATAGAAGCCCCCGTCTTACCGTCCGGGGGCGTTTGGCTGTGCGCGCCGCCGGCTCGCGCCGCCGGTCGCGCGCTGCGGTGTCGTGTTGCTGTTGAGGCGACGCATGCGGCGTCTTCCGTTGCGTTCCATCGCCCGCCGAACGTTCGCAAGATCGAACCGCGCCATGCGACACA
>VFKF01000059.1 GCA_009885705.1 Nitrospira sp.
AAGAGGCGCTGCAAGGAACCGGATTGGATCAGCCGGCTACCTGGGGTGTGCAGGAACCGGTCGAACTCGTCGAGTCCCACGATCCCCTGGACGAAATCGTCACCACCTTGCTCTATCGTGTGTCGCATGCCCCCTATCGGACCATCCTGGCGGTCGTCCGGAGCTGGACCGAGAAGCAGAAGCAGGAAACGATCGACGTGGCGATGAGCGCGCGCGGCCCCTACGACGAACTCATCAAAGAATTCCGCAGCGGCTACGCCTTCACGTTCGACGTGCTCATGGACATCGGCGGCTGGCGCGATATGCACCGGCACCGGCGCTGTCAGCAGATCCAACAGAACTTCACGACCCTGCATGGCTATGAAGTGCCGCCGCCGCTCGTGCAAGCAGGCTTGGATCACGAATATCGCCAGGCCATGGATGCAGTCCGTTCAGACATCGAGCAGCTCAAGAAAACCAGCGCGGAGGGATCGCTCTACGCCACCCCGTTCGGCTTCAAAGTGCGCTGTCTCTTCAAGATGGACTATGCCGAAGCCGAATACATCGCGAAGCTCCGATCCGGCGTGAAGGGCCACTGGTCGTACCGGACCATCGCCTGGCTGATGAAACAAAAAATCGCGGTGCGGTATCCCGCACTCGGGGACCGCATCCAGGCCACCTCGCCGGATATTGAAGATACCCTCACCAGATAACGCAGACGATCGACCCCGATGACCGACTACCAAGCCTCATGTGAAACGACCCTGTTGGAAGGCCAATGGGATCAAGCCCTGTCTGCCGCATTGGCCTGGGCGCGCCATTCCGCTACCGACACAGCGCGGGACCCGCGACCCCATTTCGCCCTGAACGTCATCTATCTATTGCGCGGGGAGTTTGCTGAAGCCTGGAATACCCATTCGAAGTGTTTACAAGAACCGGAAGACATCGCTCTGGTCAAAGCCTGGATCGAAGGATTTGTCGCGCGCCAGCCGGAACAGGCCAACGCCCACCTCGTGATGGGCCTGTTTCTGGCCCAGTCAGGCCAGTCCGAACA
>VFKF01000037.1 GCA_009885705.1 Nitrospira sp.
ACGAATGGAGAGGACGTTCGGTTTAAATCGCTTTCCGTCGCAGGCTTCGCAGGTCGCATAGATATCTTCGAAGAAGTACATCTCCAGCTTTTCGACGCCGCTGCCTTCGCATTTCTCGCACCGCCCTCCGGTGGTATTGAAGGAGAAGTGCCCAGGCGTGAGCCCGTTTCGGAGGGCCTCGCGCTCAGACGCGAAGAGCGCGCGAACTTCATCGAACGCTTTCAGATAAGTGATCGGGTTCGAGCGTGGCGTTCGGCCGATCGGTTCTTGATCGATGAGTTTGATGCCGGTGAGATGTTCGACTCCTTTCATTGCGCGAAACTTGCCCATGGGCAGTGACTCAATACGAAAGGCCCTGGCGATGGCGCGATACAGCGTGTCTTCGACCAGGGTGCTCTTGCCGGACCCGGAGACGCCGGTGACACAGACCAGCATTCCGAGCGGTATACGGACGGACAGATCTTTGAGGTTGTTCTCGCAGGCTCCGGCGATGATAAGAAACTTTCCATTCCCTTTCCGTCGAGCGCGTGGCGTGGCAATCTCGTCTTCGTCGCGCAGGTAGCGTGCCGTGATCGACCGCCGGTCTGCGATGAATTCCTGCCGTGGCGCTGCACAGATCACCTCGCCGCCTTTTTCGCCGGACAAGGGGCCCATCTCGACAAGATAGTCGGCCGCCAACATCATCTGGCGGTCATGTTCGACGACGACGACCGTATTGCCCTGGCTCGCCAGCTCTCGCATGATGCCGGCGAGTGTCGCGGTGTCACGGGGGTGGAGTCCGATAGTCGGTTCGTCGAGGACGTAGAGCGTGCCGACTAGACGGGCACCCAGTTGGTTGGCCAAGGTCGCGCGCTGGGCCTCTCCTCCCGAGAGCGTGCGGGTTTGACGGGAAAGGGTGAGATAGCTGAGGCCCACGCGGAGGAGAAAGCCGAGCTTGGCTGTCAGTTGTCGGAGGATGTCGCGGGCGATCTGCTCTTCATAGGGAGAGAGGGGGAGAGCCTTAACCCAGGCGGCAGTCGCTTCGATCGTGAGAGAAGACAACTCATGAATGTCGGTGCCCGCAATCTTCACATACCGCGCATCCGGTCTGAGGCGAGACCCCTGGCAGGTCGGACAGGAGGCCGGTGTCCTGTAGCGGCTGAGCATCACGCGTACATGTAGTTTGTAGCGCTTCCCTTCCAAGTATTCGAAGAATTGTTGTATGCCCTCCAGCTTGCCTTCTCCCTGCCAGAGGATCTGTTGGATCGTCTGTGGCAGGTCCTTGTAGGGGATCGTGAGGTCGACTCCACGTCGTTTCATCGAGAGCAACATTTGTTTCTGCCACCAATCGGCGCTGGGTTTGGTCCAGGGTTCGATTGCGCCTTGGGCCAGGGACTTGCCGGGATCGGGAATGACGAGGTCTGGATCGTATCGGAGAATATTGCCGAACCCTTTGCACTCGGGGCAGGCGCCGAGCGGGTGGTTGAAGGAAAAGAGGACCGGACGAATCGGTTCGAA
>VFKF01000142.1 GCA_009885705.1 Nitrospira sp.
TCAGCCATCGACATATCGGACGGCCTGTCCGGCGATCTCCGCCATATCTGTGAAGAAAGCCATGTCGGCGCGGAACTCGATCTTGGCGCGCTTCCCCTCTCGCCCGCCTGCCGCGCCTATGCAGCAGCTCGGACACTCGACCCGGTGGCGCTGGCACTGACCGGAGGCGAAGATTATGAGTTGCTCTTTACCCTCTCGCCGCGTCACCAAGCGCAGGCTGAACAAGCGGCGAAGACCCTTCGATTTCGCATCACCTGCGTCGGCGCCATCCGCCAGGCTCGACAGGGAATCCAAGCCGTTGGCCCCGATGGAGGAAAGCGCCCGTTGCCGACCACCAGTTATGAACATTTCAGGTAACCGGACTTCGCAACCATACCTATGGCCAGGCTCCCTTCATTTCGATCGCTGCTGAAACAGGTCCTCCATCTGCGGGAATCGCCGCAGCGAACGGCCTTGGCCTTTGCCATTGGCGTCTTCATTGCCTTTTCCCCGACCTATGGCTTGCACACCCTCATGGTGCTCTTCTGCACCTGGGCCTTAGGCTTGAACTTCCTCGCCCTCATGATCGGCGCCTTCATCAACAACCCCTGGACCATCGTCCCGATCCTTGGCGCTACCTACTGGGTCGGCGCACTCTTGCTCGGCCGAGCGGACGGCCCTTCCTTCGACTGGCACGATCTGAGTTTCACGGCAATCTATGAACAGGTCATGCCCTACGCCGTCCCCTTCTTTCTCGGCGGATTGGTCTTGAGCCTCCTCGGTGCGGTCCTCGCCTACCCGCTCGCCTACTATTTTCTAGCCAAACATCGGCAATCTCACCCACTGAACCAAACAGAGCCATTGCTGCCTCCGCAAGATGTAGGCTAAGATCGATTGCATGACTGAATCCGGTCATCACTCCAATGCTCCCTATGACGGGTCCGCGCTCATCGCAGACCCCATCCACCAATACGTCTCCTTCACCGTGCCCTTCTCCACTCCAGACCAACAGGAACGGACGGAAAAGGATCTGATCGATTCTCCCTGGGTCCAGCGCCTACGCTATATCTATCAACTTCAAAGCGCCCGTTGGGTGTACCCCTCTGCCGAACATACCCGCTTCGTCCATTCGCTCGGGACCATGCACGTGGCAGGCCGCTTCGCACGACATCTCTATCCGTTTCTCAAGAAAGCGGTCAAAGACGTCCCCTCAGCGAACTATGTCGAGGAATTTCTCCGCGTCACGGCGCTCGCACATGACATCGGCCATGGGCCCTTCTGCCATTTCTTCGACGACAACTATTTGCACGCCTTCGGCGCCAGTCACGAAAAACTCGGGCAGATCATCATCCGCGACCATCTAGGCCCGATCATCCGCAAGATCCGGCGCAGCCCGTCCGGCCCCTTCGCCAAAGGGGAAGAGCTCAACCCGGACCAGATCGCCCATGTGATTCTCAAGGAAAAAGGCAAAGATAACTCCCGTATTCCCAAATGGCTCAACATGCTGCAACCGGTCATTTCCGGCAGCTACACCGCAGACAACCTCGACTATGTCCTGCGCGACTCCTACATGTGTGGGGTGGCAGTCGGCCCGGTCGATCTCTCAAGGCTCATTCACTACACGATCATCACGGATAAGGGATTCACGATCCATAAGACCGGCCTTCCGGCCCTGCAGATGTTCCTCAACACCAGGATGTATCTCTATTCCAACGTCTACTATCACCGGACCACACGCGCCATCGACATCCACCTCCGCGACATCTTCGGCGACACGATGAAGCTCCTCTTTCCCCACGATCCCCGCAAAAAGATGGAGGACTACCTCACGCTGACCGATTGGTCGCTGCTGGAACAGGTACGGGGATGGAAGACCTCGCGCCATGCGACCGAGCGGCGCCTGGGTGCGGAATGGCAACGGATTCTCGTCCGCGACGTAAAATGGAAGATGGCCTACAGCACCGTGCTCAAAGAAAAGGGCCAGGAGCGAGGCATGGACTTCCCCAGCCACGCGCACTTCGAAGAACAGATCAAAAAAGAATTACCGGCGAAACTCAAGAAGGTGGAGTTCCGCGTCGACATGGCCCCGCTCGACCCAAGACCTGACCCCAAAGACCGGCGCGGCAATCCCCTCTATGTCTACGACCCTGGGACCAAAGGCGTCTCGACCGACCCGCTAGAAGAGTTCCTCGACCTGCTACCCACTCGCTTGGTCCAGTTCCGCGTCTATACCCTCGACCATGACCACGATGAAGCCCTCTCACGCGCCACCGCCACGGTGCTCAA
>VFKF01000104.1 GCA_009885705.1 Nitrospira sp.
GTGATCAATCCCAATGCGACGGCACCACCGGGGACGGTCACGACCAAGACCGGCACGCAACCGACGAGCAGCACGACGACCACCACCTCCACCACCACCACCAACCCGGATGGGTCCGTCACCACGACCTCGACAGAGACCGGTGAGGACACGGCGCCGGTGTCCTGTACAGCGGGCAACCATGAGCCACGCACCTTCGGAAGCATTCTGCAAGAGCATATGACCCTCTGGGCTGGGAGCGGTCTGCTCTCCGCGCTGAACCTGCTCAAGACCCTGACCTGGCCCACGACGATTCCGACTTACTCATTGCAGTCGAATCTGTTCGGGACCTTCACGCTGGACTTCTCGGCCTGGTCCGGGATGCTGACCGCGCTACGGTCCATCATCATCGCGATCGCGGGGTTCGTGGCCTACAAGATCGTCTTTGTGGGAGGGCGTGCCTGATGACCGCCCTGCTGAATCTCATCTACTGCTTCCTGATGGACATGATTGCGTCGTTCAACGACATCTGGTTGCTCGGGTGGGACTCGATCCTAGGGCCGGTGGACGCGCTTCTGGCGAGCGTGGGGACGGGCAGTCTCACGGTGCCCGTGATTGCCGACCAATACGCCTGGCTGTTGGGTGCCACGGGCCTGTCGCAAGCCGTGGCGATTCTTGCTGGCGCCATGGGGGTGCGGTTCCTGTTGCAGTCGGTGCCGTTTGTACGGTGGGGCTCATGATCGAAATGTTGGAAGGCGTGCCTGGATCGGGGAAATCCTACTATGCGGTCTCAGAACGGTTTCTCGCGTGGGTCCGTGCGAATCGGAAAATCTATATTTATGTGGATGGCATCTTTCTGGATCGGCTCGGCGCGTTCGAGGGTCGCTCGGTCGACGAGCTGCAACAACAGATCATCGTGTGGCAGACACCCGATGACGTACGCGCGGGACTCCTCGACGTGGAGCCTGGGTCGGCGGTCATTCTCGACGAAGCCCAAACGATCTTTCGCAGCCGAGAAAAGGTGGACCCTGAACTCCTGCGGATGCTCGAAACACACCGGCATAAGGGCATCGACCTCGTGATGATGTGCCAGCAACACGGCCAAATGACGTTGGGGGTGCTGCGTTTGGTGGAAGTGACGACGAAGTTTCGGCGGCTGGATCGGTTTGGACTGAAGGGGCGCTATCAAGCGCAAGTACGAGGCAATCCGGAGGAGACGGACGTGATTCGGATGTTCACCGGCAAATATTCGCCGGGAATCTACGCCTACTATTCCAGCTACTCGACTGCCGCCGTGCGTGAGAGTGCGCGAGGGGGAAGTATCTTGAAAAGTCCAACGTTGATCCTCGGGGCGCTCGGGTTAGTCGTGGCGGTGGGGTGGTTTGCCTTTGGGGGCTGGCTCTCCGGGGCAAAGCCCGTACATAAAGCCGGCGTGGCGACACTGTCGCCGCCGCCCCTCCCTGCGGCCACCCGGTCTCAGCCGGTCGTGGTCGCCTCGCCCGTGCGGCCGGTGCGCATTCAAGGCGGGATGACGACCATTCGGGGCGATGAAGTGGTGTGGCTCTGGGTGTCGGACGAGGGGCAGCTGATGACGGAGGAAGAGATCGCGGGGGAGTCAGGCGGCACGGTCTCCTCCCGTATGGTGCGCGGCGTGCGGGTGTTGTCGGGGTCTGGAGTGATCTGGGGCGGGGCGGACGCGAAACAGGGAGCCGCGGTGGCGGGGTCGTTTCCGGTGCCCGCGTGGGCGAAGCCAGACACGGAAGAGCAGGCGCCGGGTGAAGCGGTCCAGGCGATGCCGCCTAGCTCGCCGGGTGCGGAGGTGTTCGCAACGCCTCCAGGTATCATGGCCACCCCTCCGGGCATCATGGCGACGCCACCAGACTTACGGTAAGAGGGACGCATGGATCAAGCAGCCATCGATGCGCTGGTGTATTGGGCGGGGGCGTTTTTCCTGGGAGGCTTTGCGGTCGGTGTGATCGTGAAGCTGTTGCTTGGGAGTACGGAGTGAGAGGGGGTGAGGATAGATGTTGAAGAAATTGAGCGGTGCAGTTCTCGGGCTGTTGCTGATGGCTTACGAGGCCATGGCGCAGGTGTTCCCGGTGGATGCCGCGACGACCACCACGATCACGAGCGTCAAGA
>VFKF01000548.1 GCA_009885705.1 Nitrospira sp.
AGTTCGGCGTCGGATCGGACCACCCGGAGGCCGCGTCCTCCTCCGCCTGCACTGGCTTTAATGATGACGGGATAGCCAGTGGCTTTCGCAAAGGCCAAGGCCTCGTTCACATCGGTGACGCCGCCTTCGGTGCCGGGGACGATGGGAACGCCCACTCGCTTGGCGAGGTCACGGGCGTTGACCTTACTGCCCATTAAGTCGATGGCGTGTGGGGAGGGGCCGATGAAGGTAATGCCGGAGGTTTGGCAGAGTTGCGCAAATTTCGAGTTTTCCGAGAGAAATCCGTAGCCTGGATGGATGGCATCGGCGCCGATCCGTTGGGCCAGACTGACGATCTGTTGGCTATCCAGGAAGCCTTTGACCGGTCCCGGGCCGACCATGTAGGCCTCGTCCGCCTTTTTGACGTAGATGCCGGTCGAATCGGCTTCGGAGTAGATGGCGGCGGTGGCGATGTTCAATTCGCGGCAGGCGCGAATAATCCGCATGGCGATTTCGCCGCGATTGGCCACCAAAATCTTCTTGAACATACCAGTCCCCGTCTCCTCAGATCGCGCGCGAATCCACGAGAGTTCTCAGGCGAAAATGAGCGCGTAAGCTAGCATAAGATCAAGAGTCTTGTCGAGGGAACGAAGGCTGGAAATGGGTTTGATCGAGGGGGCCCGAGGCACGGCATCGTGCTGCGCCTCGGGTGGAGATTGTCGGCTTCCGGTTACTTGGCTTGGACTAAAAAACCTTTTGACCTGGCGTTGCCGCCGCCGGCGACCACATCGATGAACGACATGCCGGCCCGGACGTCAGGAACGGTCGCTTCGATGGTCGTGTCGTTGACGAAGGTGTAGTCGATTTTGGCCGGCCCTGCCGCGCTAAAGGCTACCCCGTGGAAACATTCTTTGGCCCCGAAATTTTCGCCTTTGATGGTGACTTTTTGGCCGGGTTTGGCTTCATCCGGTTCGACCTTGAAGATCTTTGGCCGCTTGCTCCGGTCGCAGACCGGGTCCCGTTCGACCTTCGCGGCATCGGACCCCTTGATCGATTCGGTCCCGTAGAGGGTGAAGCCCGCGCCGTCCACCATGGCCCCCGGCTCTTCCGCATAGGAGAGGGGAAGCGGTGATGCCATACTTCCGACGAGCCCCAGTAGCATGAAGACCGATGATCGCCACATGTGCATAGATGCCTCCTTCAATGAACGACGGTTCGGAGCTATTTCTCTTTCAGCGGAATGTAGGTGTCGGCAATGAGTTCTTGACCGGCTTGGGACAGCACGAACTGCGTGAAGGCCTCAGCCAGAGGGTTCGGCTCCTTCTTGGACAGGAGGAGGAGCGGGCGCCGGAAGGGATAACGGCCGTCTTTTACGGTGGGGACCTCCGGCTCGATCTTGTCGATGGGCAAGAGTTTGACGGCGACGCCGCCCGAGACGACAGACAAGGCCTGATTCAACGAGAGATAGGTGATGGCAGACAACGGGGGTAATGTCCCTACGACGGTTTTGACGACCTGTTCATCGGAGCCGATGACTTTGGCGCTATTGGTGATCTTTCCTGTCACGCCAAGCTGAGCCTCAAACGCATCGCGGACATTTTGATTGCGAGGACGGTCGATGACCAGTATTTTTGTATCGAGGCCGCCCAACTCTGACCACATCGTAATTTTGCCGGAGAAGATGTCGGCGATCTGTTGTTTTGTCACATCTTTTGTCACATTGGAGAGGTGCACGAGGATGCCGATGCCATCCCAGGCGATGACCGTTGCCGAGAGGCCAGGGTCCTCGGTTCCGGCGACGGCGAGATGAGCTTGGCCGGCCTTGACCAGCTCAACCGGTTTTGAGCTGGCCTCCCACACGACATCGAGATAGGCGCGCGGGTTGGCTTTTTCAAATGCGCGGGCCAGAGCTTCCATGGTCGTAAGCTCCGGTCCGTTGCCCGCAATGATCAGGCTTCCGGTTGCCTCCGCCAGTGCGCTGGTGGCCATGCTCCAGCTGAATAGCAGGCTGAGGCCCAGCGAGAGTACCTGTCTCGCAATCATGGGATCTCCATAGGATTGGGGTGGCTATCGGGACGAGGATGCTGTGCGTGCTCAGGCCAGTCCACGGTCCGGTTCAGTTCTCCGTGATGCCGCCGCTTGCGGGGTCTGGTAGTCCGCCAGTCTCGGGGGCGGCGCGTTTTCCCATCAGCGGTGGTAGCTTGGCGAATTTGTCCATCCGCTCGTCCAGCATGTTGTAGGCTTTTTGTTCGGCAAAGCCGGTTTTGTGGGTCCCTTTCACCACTGTCGTGCTGGCAGACATCAATCGTGTCGCCTCCTGGGCCTGACAGTGCGGGCAGATCGTGTCTTCCGGTCTGACATGGACGGATTGGGTCGCATCAAACTGCTTTTCGCATTTTCCACAACGATATTCGTAGATCGGCATCGTGCGTATCCTTCATGCTGGATTTTCTCGGGACAGAGTGCGAATCCGCTCTTGACCGGCCCGTGAACTTTGCCTTATTGTACACACCTTGCTGAGGTGACTTCTAGTGGCTTACGAGGAGGATTTCGATGCCCCTGTTGATTCGGAAATACAAGAGTACCGGTGGAATGATGCAAGAAGAGCGGATCGATGACGAGGATCGGATCGAGCGCTACATGAGGCTCTTCGACAAGGACGACATCAAGAAGCTCGAGACCGGCGTCAAGGTCTTCATTGAGAAAGATGAGTGGCAGCTCCTGCCGTAAGTTGTCTCAATCGTCGACGAGACTCTCTCGTCGCTCGAAGTGGAATCTGATCGCAGGTCGTGAGCGCGGACGAGCCCTGAGTCGTAACCCAAGGGCCGTGTCTCGGTCTGTCTGTGAAGGGCTGTTCCTATGATCTATTGGATTCACATCGCCCGCTCAATCGACCGGGTTACGCTCCACAAGGATCGTTGTGCCGAAGTGCCCTCGTCGACGATCGGCTCCTCCAGCGATTTTTGGGAGGGCGGCTGGTTCGATTACCCTGACAAGGAGCGAGCGCTCGCGGCGATGGAGCAGGCTGGGACGACGGATCAGCGGCGTTGCGCCCTGTGCAAAGCTTGAAGAAGTGACGGGTGATGAGTGATCAGTGAGGGGCTGTTCGGATTCGGCTCTCTGCGCCAGTCCTTCTTCGCCCGTCACTCATCACTGTTCACCCATCACACGATCTGATGCCACGATTCGCACTCCTGCTGACAACGTTCATTTGGGGCGCGACGTTTCCTGCGACCAAGGCGGTGTTGGAGCAGATTCCACCGTTGTCGTTTTTGTTTCTGCGATTCCTGCTTGGGGCGTTGCTGGTTGGGGTCGGGTTTCTGCTGTGGAGGCTTCGCCTGCATCGTGACCAGGCGGTGTTGCGGGCCGGTGCGATCGCCACCGGCTGGCTCTTTCTCGGCTATGTCCTCCAGACGGTCGGGATTCACTACACCACCTCATCGAACTCTGCCTTCATTACGGCGCTGTATGTCGTGATTGTTCCCTTGATTCTTCGCCGATTCGACCGGCGCGTATTATTGGCCACCGGAGTCGCGACGGTGGGGCTCTGGCTGTTGGTGAAGCCCAGCGCATCCGGAAATCTTGGCGATCTCATGACGCTGGGCTGTGCCTTCGCGTTTGCTGCGCATATCGCCTGTCTTGAGCGGTTTACCCGCGAAGTCGATGCACCGTCCCTCTTTGCCTGGCAGATGATGGCCATGGTCGTCCTGCTACTTCCCACGATGCTGCTTGAACAGGCGCCGGCCCAGGCCTTTGCGCCGACTGCATTGTTGTTGTTCGGGCTCGGGGTGACCGGAGGTCTTGCGACCGGGGCCTTTGCTGTTCAGATGTGGGTGCAGCGGATTGTGCCGGCACAACAGGTGGCGTTGATCTTTGCCTCGGAGCCGGCCTATGCGGCCTGGCTCTCTTGGTATTTTCTGGGGGAAACGTTGGATCTGCAAGGATGGATCGGCAGCGGCCTCATTTTAATAGCGGTGGTGGTGGGCTCGCTTGGCAGCGGTTCGAAAGCGCCAGTGCCCGTCGCTGCCTCGGTCCAGCCGGTCTAGCATATCGGAGGAGTCGGATGTCACAAAAGTTCGGTAATGGGCGCTGGGTGCAGGAAGGGTTTTTGGATAATCGCGTCGAGGGCACGATCGTCGGGCGGATCGTCTTTGCCGTGATCGGTCCGGTCGATGTGTATTTGCGTGGAAATTTCAAACCCGATATTGCGGGGCAGGTCATTCAGTTTCGGAATCCCGGGTTTGAAGACGAGGATCTTGCCGGGCAGATCATCGGGGATATGGAGAATCCACAGATCGGGACGGTGAACCTGATCTCCTTCGACCCTCACCCGAATCTCGTGCCGCATCCCTACATCGAATGGTTTTCGGCGAGGAAGAATCACTATCGGATTGAGCTCGAACCGGGAGAGGCCTGGATCGTTATGGCCTCGGACCTTGGGGACATCGATCAGGTGAGCCAAGGGATTCGTGCAGCGCTCGCTGGACGGGTAGCCGAACGAGCGCCGCAGGAACCGACTGAGTGGGTGTAGCGGACTGGAGTTCGTCTCTCGTTCCTCGTGAAGTGTATCTCGGTGGGGAGAAGAGCGTATGGCTTATGGCGTATAGCTGAAGCACGGACAGCTCGCTTCATTCCGAACCATACGCTATTGGCTATACGCCATATGCGCTTTTCTTCGAACGAGAGACGAACGACGCGTCACGAACGACGAGCCTAAGCTAGACCGCGATGGCGTCCTGCTTGCTCTTTCCCTCACGGACGTAGATCGGCACATCCTTGATGTCCCACACCAGCCCGACCCCTTCCATCGCTTTCAAACAGTAGTAGGTCATATCGACTTCCCACCAATAGAAGCCTTGGCGGGTGGATGCGGGATAGTAGTGGTGGTTGTTATGCCAGCCTTCTCCCATCGTGATCAGCGCAAGAATGAAATTGTTGCGGCTGGTGTCTCCGGTCTCGTACCGCTGAGAGCCATAGACGTGAGAAAGGGAGTTGATGGTGCAGGTGCCGTGGATGAGCACAACGGTCGAGACGAAGAAGCCCCAGATCAACATTTGAGGACCATTCGTGCCGAGACTTGGGGCATAGGCTTCGAGCAGTTTTCCTAATCCGAACATGCCGAATCCGGCGAGGGTGGGGACGAGGATGTCGAATCGATCCAGGAAGCGGAGTTCGGGGAACTTTGCGAAGTCTGCAATGTTCTTCAAGCGAGGGGCAAAGTGCGTCTGTGACGTGAACCAGCCCATATGCGACCAGAGAAATCCTCCGTGAAGAGGGGAATGCACGTCATCCGGTGTGTCCGATGCGATGTGGTGATGGCGATGGTGCCCGGCCCACCAGAGTGGACCGCGCTGGGCGCAGGAGCCTCCCAGGACCGCAAAGGCGAACTGGCAGGCGCGGGAGGTCTTGAAGGTGCGATGCGAAAAGTAGCGGTGGTACCAGCCGGTGATGGCGAACATGCGCACGAAATAAAAGGCGGTGGCGACGGCGACCGCGGTCCAGCTCCATCCTACCCAGATGATGCCGAGACACATGACATGGACCGCGATGAGCGGGATGCAACGAATCCAGTCCATCTTTGGCGGTCCTTCGACCTTCATGTTTTCAATGCCGGCCCAGGAGTCGAACCAGCGGAGTACGGTGAGTTTGAGGTTCTGGGCTTTGCTGGGCTGTAGGACTGTTACGTCGGACATTCGCGTACCTCCAAGTCAGGGGGCGATGCTTTACTGGGACGTGGTGCGTGGGACAGGTCCCCCGGTAAGGCTGTGTGAGATCGCGGCGCGTTGAAAATTACTTATCAGGCAGGCCGCAGATACTGGAGTGCAAAGACTACGGCTTCGGTACTCCAGCGGTGCAAGAACGAGTCATTATACACAGAACCCTTTGAAAAGTGAAACAGGGCATCAGCGGCAGCATGAACCTTCCCTTGTATTCTAACGGAATCAGAGGGGTTGTCTACTCTTTATGCAGACGCGATGTCGCAACCATCTCTTGCCACGGCACTCGTTCTATTGCGAATTGACACCCTCGCCCCCTCGTCTCTAGAATGCCAAAATGATGAATGATCGTTTCCTCAAAGCGTGCCGGCGCGAACCGGTTGATTGTACGCCGGTCTGGTTCATGCGCCAGGCAGGCCGTTATATGGCGGAATATCGTGCGCTTCGCGCGAAACATTCGATGCTGGAGTTGTGCAAGACGCCAGAGTTGGCGGCGCAGGTCACGATGCAGCCGATCGATCGTTTTCCGCTCGATGCGGCCATTATTTTTGCCGACATCCTGTTGCCCCTCGAACCGATGGGCCTCAATCTAGAGTTCGCGGAAGGCGAGGGGCCGATCATCCACAATCCGGTGCGAACCCAGGCGGACGTGGAGCGGCTCAAGGTGATCGACGGGGATGAACTGGAGTATGTGGCAGAAGCCATCCGCCAGGCGCGCCGCGCATTGAACGGGCGCGTGCCGTTAATCGGGTTTGCCGGGGCTCCGTTCACGCTCGCGAGTTATGCCATCGAGGGCGGGAGTTCGCGGAACTATCTCCTCACCAAACAGATGATGTATAGCGAACCCAAGATCTGGCATCTGCTGATGGATAAGTTCGCGCGGGTGATTACCGGGTATCTGCGGCGGCAAATCAAGGCCGGTGCGCAGGTGATTCAGTTGTTCGACAGCTGGGTCGGCTGTCTCTCCATCGGCGACTATGAAGAATATGTGATGCCGCATGTCCAATTGATTTTTGACGGGCTGAAGCGTGAAGGCGTGCCGATGATTCATTTCGGCACGGGCACCTCGGCGATGCTGCGTCAAATGCGGAAAGCGGGCGGGGATGTGATCGGGGTCGATTGGCGCATCCATCTCGATGAGGCCTGGGACCTGGTGGGGCACGATGTCGCGGTGCAGGGGAATCTCGACCCCTTAGTTCTCTATGCGCCGCTGCCTGAAATCGAACGACGCGTAGCCGATATTTTGCGCAGAGCCGGTGGCCGGCCCGGCCATATCTTTAATTTGGGCCATGGAATCTTGCCGACGACTCCGATCGAGCATGTGGCCGCCGCCATCGACATGG
>VFKF01000308.1 GCA_009885705.1 Nitrospira sp.
ACGAGCACATTCCTATCGTGCGCGTTCTGCGAGCAAGAAGGATGGTCCGGTTGCCCGCTACAGCTTCTTCCGCACGTCCTTCCACTCCTTCACCACCTTCGCCTTCCGCGGCGCCTCGCCCTTGGCCGGTTCCGGCACCATCACGGCGCCGAGACGCCGCTGCAGAAACGCTTCGGCAAACACCTTTGTGCGGCCCACTCCGACTTTGAGCGTCTTCCAGCCAGCCGCATGTAATTCGTCCAGCTTCGCGCCAAACCCCTCCGAGCCTGCCGGCAGCACAAGAATATATCCGACCGGAAACTTCTGTTCCTTGAGCCATTGTCTGGCCTGCTCATTCACCTGGTCATAAGTCGCCACCGTCTTATCCTGCGTCACCACATACAACACGTTGTAGTAAAACTGCGTGAGTTTGGCGAGTTCTTCTGCAGCGTCTGGCATTGGGCGCCGACTGACGGCGTCCTCCATGAGGGACGTCATTTCCACCGCCATCATCGGACCGCGACGCTCCCACACAATGAGATTCGCGCCGGCTTCGACTCCAGCAAGACTCGACATGGTTCCGATGCGCACGGTGAAGGGAAACGCCCCTTTGGCTTTCGGGGTATAGGACAGGACCGCATGCCCATCGCCACCGGTCGTCGCGGTCGCCACAACATTCCCGGCGATGAGCAGCTCGATGGGCTCGCCTCCGAGACCGGTCCCAGTCGGGAGCCTCTTCTTCGTAAGAGTGGCCTCAATGGTTGCAGGCTGATTGGGTGACGTCAGACTATCGTGGACCGTCAGGATTCCGGAAACCGGCTCTGCCCCAAAGAGTCGAGCGGTCGCAGTCAAGAACATGAGGATAGTGAAAAGACCGGCTCTGCGGAGAAGAACAGTCATAAGCCGCACAGCTACCTTATAGATTGCGGGGGGAATATGTCTGCACGCTAAACCATCACGGATTTTGACGTCCCACACAACTGGGTACATCCTCGCAAGATGCTCAAACAGCCCGTCAGCAAGGCCGCAGCGAGTGAAGACCGGAGGCGTACCCTCAGGGGTACGTTGAGGATCTGAGCGATGCGAGAACGAAGCTGGCGGGCTGTTTCAGCATCCTGCCAGGAGGTTATGTCTTGAGGACTGCCAACACCTCATCCACATGCCCGTCAACCTTCACCTTGCGGAAGATGGCTTTCAGTTTTCCGGCCTGGTCGATCACAAACGTGCTGCGCTCGATGCCCATATATTTCTTGCCGTACATGCTTTTTTCTTTGTAGACCCCGTAGGCGGTCGCAACGACTTTCTCCTCGTCGCTGAGCAACGGGAACGGCAAGGTAAACTTCTTGATGAATTTCTGATGGGACGCCTGACCGTCAAAGCTCACACCAAGGACCACGGCTCCCGCCTTCTTGATCGGCGTGATGTGATCGCGAAAGTCGCACGATTCCTTGGTGCAGCCGGGGGTATCGTCTTTGGGATAGAAATAGAGGACCACCTGCTTGCCGGCAAAATCCTTCAGGCTGACCGACTCTCCCGATTGATCAGGGAGCGAAAATGCCGGAGCCTTCTTTCCAACTTCTAGTTCTGTCGCCATCTCTGTTCACTCCCTCTGCATCTGCCGAATTATCGCGGACCACTCCCGATGCCGGGCCTGCTGGTCCCGACCGGATGTTCCTTATGTACTTTCGGACCCTCCGGGCTACCGAAGGGACGGAGCGCGGGAGAATCCCAGATGACTTTGTCGCCGGGAGCCAGGTTCGCCGCGTCTAAAAACTGTTGTCGCGCTTGCTCCGTATCGCCTAAGGCATTTAAGGCCAAGGCATAGTTGTAATGTGCGGGCCCCGACTGAGGCGCCAGGTCCATCGCTTGTGAAAAGTATTTCTTTGCCTCGTCGAACTGCCTTGATTGATAGGCCTGCGTGCCCTGTTCGGTCAGGCTCACAGCTTGCGGCTTGACTCCGGACTCCAGCGCCAACGGAACCAAGGGCTTCGCCTTGGCCTTGGCACAGGCCACAGAACCGAGCAGCAACAGAACCACTCCGAGGAGGGAGAGGTATTTCATGGCGGATACAAGTTTCATCGGCACCTCACCCCTTTGTATGTTTCCGCGATTCTTCTTCAAATGTTTTCCGATACAGCACGTCCCATTCCCCGCTGCCCTCGACGATCCCGCGGGAATAGGAGGCCAACTTGGCCCGAACTTTTCGATCGATCTCTGCCTCTTGCGCCAACTCGGCTGCCAGCACCTTCTTGATCTCTTTGAGGAGCTTCCCATCGTCAGCCCCTACCGTCACGAGCGGGCTTTTCTTCACCGCTTGAAGAATGATGTGAGAGAGATGGCTGATTTTTTCTTCGCTCAACATGTCTGTTCCTCGCGTGATGGGTGATGCGTGACGAGTGATGAGGGCTTCACAACTTCCTGCTATCCCACCTCGTCACTGATCACCGATCACTCATCACAAGATAATGCCTCGTTCACGCGCCAGCTTCGTCTTAACCATGGTAAACATCCGCTGAAAGTCCACTTGCCCTCGTTCGATGTCTTGCTCGTAGGCTTTCAACATCTGCCGTACTTCGGCGTTCAAACGGTCTTCGACCGACAGTTCCTCGAGAATGGCATGGTCGATCTGCTCGACGAATGCCTTGCGATCCCCGACAATCGTCAGTTGCCCTTCTTGCTGCAGCCGGGTGGCCACCGACTCTGAGATGTGGCGTACGCGTTCTTTAGACAGTCTCATGGCTAGATCTTTTCGATCCGGATGTTCGGCTGGTCCATGACATTACGCAAAACCGAAGCATCGCCGACAATGCGGCCGATCACGTTGACCCGGTCGGCCGGGACGGGATCCTGCCCCATGCTCATCGGAGTCCGTCCGAAGAAAATAGCCAGGACTTGTCCGGCGCCCCAGAAGGCGACATCGCCGACTTTCACTTGGTTCGTCGCCGTTTCTCGATGGTCTTTGACCCCGGCCAGTTTGAAATAGAACTCTTCGCCCCAGGTGTTGACCGGACTCTCAACCGGCAAGGCCGCGTATACTTCCAACGCGGTCTTCGTCGACTTCAGTTCCGCATCGAGCCGAACCGAGCCGACCGTGATGCGAATTTTGTTGGGGAAATCAGCCATTGTGTTCCAATCGTCGCCGTCCGGCGCCTCTAAGATGAAAACCCGCTCAGGACGCGGACTTTAGCTTGTTTATTCGGTGAAATCAAGGCTACAATCCTGCGATTATATGCTCACCTCA
Source organism: Nitrospira sp. (assembly GCA_009885705.1). Lineage (GTDB taxonomy): Bacteria > Nitrospirota > Nitrospiria > Nitrospirales > Nitrospiraceae > Palsa-1315. Next base: position 3,221 of record VFKF01000308.1, read on the forward strand.
TCCTTCGTCCTGCTCAAAGGTATTGGCCACAACTCCGAACGTCGTCTCTGGCAGGAAGGCATTATGGACTGGGGGTCGTTCCTCCGATCGTCCACCCTGCCCGGCATCTCTTCGGCCAAAAAAGAATGGTACGACCGAGAACTCACCCAGGCGCAAACACATCTGGATGCAGGCGATGCGGCCTTCTTCGGCACCTGCCTGAAGAGCCGTGAGCACTGGCGCCTCTTCAACACGTTTCGCCCTCGCACGCTCTATCTCGACATCGAAACGACAGGGCTGTCGGCACGCGAAGGGCACGTGACGGTGGTCGGATTGTATCGCAACGGAGTAATGACGAGCCTGGTCCGTGGAGAAACGCTCACGGAAGACCGCTTGCATGCAGAGCTGGAACAGACGGATCTCTTCATTACGTTCTTCGGCAGCGGGTTCGACATTCCCTATTTGCAGGCCAAGTTCCCCCGATTGAATTTCAAGAAGCCGCACTTCGATCTTTGTTTTGCCGCGCGCCGGCTCGGCATGCAGGGCGGGCTCAAACACATCGAACAAGAATTGCAGATTGCGCGCGAGACCGATGTGGTGGGACTCGACGGATGGGAAGCGGTTCGCCTCTGGCACCGATGGTGCTCGGGAGACGCAGCCGCGCGCGATCTGTTGCTGCGATACAACGAAGCCGATACCATCAACCTGGAACCGCTTGCAGCCATCCTCTACGACCAGATGGTTGCAACGTTCGGCCCGGCTTCCTTGGGATTCCCGCCGAACCGTCTCCAAGAACCGGCCGAGGTCGCTCCGTGACAGAACCTCAGTCATGGATCGGGGTCGGTCGAACTGAGACGGGGTCTGTTCGCACCTCGAACCAGGATGCGCTGGCCCTCCTGAATGATTGCAGCACCTGGATCGTGGCCGATGGAATGAGCAGTCACCCGGCCGGGGATCTTGCGGCCCAGACCGCCGTTACCGTGGCCACACAACGGGCTCGCGAACAAACGGCCTGGCTCTCAGAGCACCCAGACGCCGCCCCCGAGTTTCTGTCAGACCTCGCGACGAGCGCCAACCGGCAAATCCATGAGCTGATGCAGGCAACGCCCTCCTTGAAAGGGATGGGCACAACGTTCGTCGTCCTGACCATTACGCCTGCCCCGATGCCAATCGCCCATCTCGCCCATTTGGGAGATAGCCGCGCCTATCTCTACCGGACGGGACAGCTCACGCAGTTGACGCGCGATCACACCCTCGTCGAAACGCTTGTGCAACGTGGCCTGCTCGATGCAGCCACTGCGCTCGTTCATCCTGAGCGGCATGTCCTGACCAAAGGTCTGGGGATGGGCATCGACATGCAACCGGAGCTCACCTCGATACCCGTCGCGCCGCTCGATGTACTCCTGCTCTGCAGCGACGGGCTCACGAAGATGTTGGATGACGCCGCCATCGCCTCGATTCTTTCTCGCGCCAATGGCGATCCCCGGCGAGCCTGCCACGACTTGATCGAGCAGGCCCTGAGCCGAGGGGGAATAGATAATGTGACCGTCATCGTCGTGGCCGACAGGCAACCCACGACGGGAACGTAACCATTGACAAGTTTCTATCGGCCCTGTAGCTTCAACCTCTAGCCAGACAATCTTCCCTCCCGTTTCCCTTGTGAACCCGACTGGAGAATCATCATGCAAGTGTCCGTACTGGTTCGTCTCATTGTCTACATGACCATTGGAAGTGCCTGCTGGGTTCCCGCCGCTGTCGGCGCCACGACGGATAACAGCGCGCTCGAAACAGCAGTCCGTGCCCTCGTGCGCGCCAATGCCGAGAAAGATTTGCCCGGAATGTCCAGGCTGATGGCGCATGACGCCGACATCACCAGCTATACCATCGGTGGACGGAAATACGTGGGGTGGGCGGAACTGGAACGGGATATCAAGGAAGAATTCGCAAAAGTCGCCGCACTCGACCTTCCCATCTCCGAACTCAAGGTCTGGTCGAAGGGAGATATCGGCTGGTACACCATGGAACTGGATTATGTGCGCATCCTCGGACATGGAGCGGACCAGCAACGAGCCGTGCTGCCGTTACGAGAGACCGGCGTGCTGGAGCGTCGGAACGGCCAGTGGATCCTCCTCTCCTGGCATGAATCCCTTCGCAATGCCAGCGGCGCAATGCCCGTGGACGATCGGCCAAAATCTGCGGCACCCAAAGCGGTGGCGACATCGAACAGCCCGGCAGTGGTCCCGGACTTGAGCGGGGAATGGGATATCCTGGAAGTCGAAGACAACAAGAGCTACAAAGCCACGCTGGACAAGGCCGGCAACGGACCCTATACCCAGCATGAGGGCCGCTTCACCACGACCAAGTATACGGATCGGCTGTGGCAAGGCACCTGGCTTCAAACCGGCAACGATCGTGAAGGGGGCTTTGAACTGTTGCTCTCTGAGGATGGCCGCCAGGCCAAAGGTGTGTGGTGGTATTCACGAGTCGGCACACAAAAGAACATTCCCCCTCGCGAACATGGCGGGACTTATGTCTGGAAACGGCTGACCCCGCCACCTTCTACCAGATGACATCTGCGCGCCTGACACAGACATTCGAACGTCGCCACAGAGGCTCGCGTGGCCATTTCTTTTTCTTGGGAGGCTCTATGCGTCAGGCATTACTCACACTGTTCGCCGTCATCTGTTCGGTCACCCCGGTCCTTGCAGACGGCGGTCACGACCACCATGCAGTCCCGACTCTGTCCAACCAGACCACGACGACCGTGACCTACGGGACCAATACCGTCACACTCACATTCGGTCCCATCGATCTGCCGGCCGGTCACGACGGAGACCTGGCGGCGTCGATGCCCAAACATCACTTTCAGCTGCCCAAAGACATGTATATGGTGGGGTACAAAACGGCCGTCTTCACCAAAGAGGGAAAGCCCCTCCCCAAGAACTTTCTCCATCACGTCCTGATGCTCAACAACAGCAAGCCGAGCGTCTCCTGCGAAGGCGAACCCCTGTTCTTCGCAGGCGCAGGGTTGGAGATGACCGAAACACGTTTCCCTGACGGCTACGGAGTGAAGCTTGCCAAGGACGATCACCTCATGTCGATTGTCGCTTTTTATCATGGCGCGCCGGTCACCAAGGATGTGATGGCCAGCTTCACCATGTACATGGCGCCGGAAGGCGCCTCCATCAAGGACATGGACGTGTACCAGGTGGGCGTCAATATTGTCTGTTTCAGCAAATTCTCCCAGCGCGGCCCCAATCAAACGGACGAAGGGATTGAGATTAACTCCGGCGTCCAGGTTCATCGCGAACCGCTCAAGTTCAGGATGGATGGCTGTGTGAAATTCGCCTACCCGCATGGACATGACGAACTCCTCATGATCGGACTGGATAACATCACAAAGAAACAGACCCTGCTGAGGACGGTTCCCGACGTGACCCGGGACGGGACGTTTCTCGAATTTCAACCGCATCAAGTCTATACAGATCCTCAGGGGTTTCCCGTCACAAAGGCTGATGACTATGAAATGGTCATGGTCCATCACCATCCCTTACAGAAAGAAACAGCGCAACATGGGATGGGAAACTATTTGCTCTACATGACCCCAGGCGCCTGTCCCGCAACAGGTCAAACTGCTCTTACCAAATAACGACATCGTTACTCCGCACCCGCCCACCAAATAGTGCGGACGGGTGCCGGAACGTTCTCTTTCGTCACCCACACCGGCCCCCCTCGAATTCCGTTCAATTTTGTTCGCTCAAGGAGGCCCTAAGGCGCCCCCCCTACCAAAGAAACAGCCCATTTCATCGCATGGAGACTGGGTTTCCCACCTCCGCCTATGTTATTCACATCGTCACTCCCAGAGGTGTGCCCCGAATGCATGGCAGGACGGAACGCAGGGGCAGGTTTGTCTCAGATTCACGAGATGAGCAGACGTGGTGAGATCGCACTGGGGCGGGACTTGTTCGAGTTTCTCAGACGCATAGGGATAGCTTGATGCCGCAGAGCGAGCCGATCACCATCTTAATGGTCAGCGAACATGCTGAATCCATTAAACTCGTCACCGTCAGCCTGCGCGGATTCTTCCCCGGCTGCCGCGTGGATGTCGCCTATTCTGCCGAAGAAGCCCGTGCCTGGACGTCACCCCAGGAATGGACGCTTATCCTGATCGACGAACAATGCCTCGCCGGGGATCGCACCTCCCTTCCCGCAGACATGAAGCGCCGCGCACCGTACACCGCCGTTATATTAATGAGCGACCGCACCGATTCAACCGCGGCAATTCAAGCCCTCAAGGCCGACGTCGATTTCTTCCTCGCGAAGACCTCTCCAGCCTTTCTCACAGAACTGCTCTTCTGTGCCAAAGAAGCCATCGAGAAAAGCGACCTGCGTATTGCACTGGACCATGCGCAAGAACGCTATCGTCGGCTCATTGAGTCACTCAGCGACATCGTCTACGAATTGGATGCCAGCGGCTGTTTTGTGACCGTCAGTCCTGGCATCGTCACCCTCTTAGGCTACTCGCCCGATGAACTCATCGGATTGCCTTATACCACCCTCGTGCCCCCGGACCAGGAGTCGGTGGCCCGGTATCGCCTCAACGAACGCCGTTCCGGAGCGCGAGGCACCAGCCATGCCGAATTGATCTTTCGAGGAAAGCCCACCCAGGACAACAGGACACTGACCCTCACGGCGGAAGTAAACGCCAGAGGACTCTATGACCCTCTCCGCCGATTTCTCGGCACTGTGGGACTGATTCGAGACCTCTCCCAACCCAAACAACAAGACGACACGATTCATCAACTCCGCCAAGAACTCCGGCGTACCGATGAACTGCTTGCGCTGGCCCAACGAGCCACACTGTTATCGCAACAACTGGACGAACCGCTGACCGCCCTCTTGATCGACTCCCAACGACTTCTTGCCTCCATTCGCGACGCACGGCTGAACGACCAAGCCGAAACACTCGTCAGCCATGCCACAGAAGCCACGAAACTCGGCGCGCAGCTGACGCAAGCCCTCCACGAGCGAGAAGCCGTCGAGATAGGACATACGATCAACGACGTCCTCGACGACGCGCTCACGTCCACCGACCCCTCGATCGTGGATGGCGCAGGCATCATGCGGCAACTTTCATCGCACCTTCCTCCCCTCGCCGGCGATCGCACGCAGCTCGCAGTGCTCGCGCATCACCTCTTGCACTATGCGCAGACCTACCTCGTGACCGTCGGACGTCTGCATCGAATCCTCGTCATCACACGCGCAGTCGGGTCGGCCTCCGTCTCGGCAGAGGCCCCCGCCCTCTTTGCCCTCGCACCACCGACCGAGGTCGAAATGGAACTGCTCGAATCGGACATGGTCTGGTCGGCAGAATCCCCGACTCCATCCTCTCCGACGAGTGATCTCCTCGAGTCGTATCAGCTGGTCCGAGAACTCGGCGGCAGCTTGGATGTATCGGCGCCGATGCAGGGCCCCCTTCGTATCATCCTCCGTCTACCTGCAGCCTCACGCCCGCCGTTCGAGAAGTTCCCGCTGCCGGATACCGTCGCTGCCGCCTCAGCCTCACGCGTTCCTGAAACAATGCAAGGCACGACGGCACCTGCTCCGACAGCCCCAGGAAGGCCTCAACAGGAACGGCGGCACAACACGCGAACAACAACGGCCCTGCCGGCTACGATTACTGTCGGTTCAACAACATGGGATGGCACCATATCGAATCTGAGCCTCGGCGGCACCTGCATCACGCTCCCCAAGGACTTCCCCAGCGTGGCGCCACAAGATGCCTATGTCGTACTGAAAACTTCGGTGGGAATCCTCGAACTGCAAGGGATGGCGGAAGAGCGGCCCATCACGCTCTCTTCTGGAACCCCGGTCTCCCATCTTGTCATCGAGTTCGATGCACCCAAACGAGAAGAGGCTGCTGTCTTGGGCTCACTCATCCAAGCGGCTCAGGAGCAGGCGTTGTCCTTCTCCCTTGAAGTGCTGCTGGCGGCAGAACCATCATCTGCGCTAAATCTCACGAATCAGCCGATCGCGACCGAACAGGGCGACTACAACCCCCGCGAAGCCGTCCGGGTCGCCTTACAACTCCCCGTCCGGCTGGATGTCACAGATCCGACCGGCAAGACGCACCGACTTGGAGCGCTCACGACAAATCTCAGCCGCGACGGGGTCTGTCTCCATCTCAATGCAGCCCCTGAACTCTTACAGGGCCTCGCCACGCTGCACTTCGCCTCGGCACAGACCCCGCATCATCCTGGCGCCCATGAACCGGGAGCTCCGGATTCTGCGCTTCCCGCAAAGATCATCTGGGCAGCCCCGGATCCCACTGCGCCACAAGAGTTTCCGTCCCAGGACGCCAACCCCGCCCTGCTGATCGGACTCCGCTTTCACGGACTCACTCCCTATGCAGAGCGGGAAGTGAACCGTGTCGTCCGGCAACATCTATCATCACCGGGCGGGTCGGAGACCCCCTCGCAACAGCCGTCGATCATCAGTATTCCGCGAGAATGCCGGAATCCACGCGGCCAGGCGATCATGATCACCGACGACCATCTGCGCCCGTCACTCGCACCGAACACACCGGTCGTCATCATCGCGCCCGGCTACGGCCAGACCTCGTTGGATGCCAGCACCTTGTCCTACTACCTCGCACACCACCGGCTCCGGGTCTTACGGTACGACCACACCAACCATGTCGGGCTCAGCGACGGCGAATTACAACAGACGACCTTACGCAGCATGCAAGCCGACCTCTTGAAAGTCGTGGAATTTGTGCAACACACCTGGCCCACTGCGCCTCTGATCGTGATGGCCAGCGATCTGTCCGCGCGGGTCGCGATCAAGACAGCGATACAATCACGCCCCCTCGATCTCCTCCTCCTGATCAATCCGGTTGTCGATATTCAAGCCATGCTGATGTCGGTCCATGGTCACGATCTCGTGGCCGACCACCGGTACGGGCTCCGGCGTGGCATCGCCAATCTGCTCGGCCTCAACGTCAATATCGATCGCTTTGTCGGCGATCTCGTGGCAGGCCACTTTACAGACCTCGCCTCCACCCTTGCGGATCTGCGCCTCCTACGTTCGCCATCGGCCATTCTCACGATTCCAGGCCCTCCATTCGGGCCGCTGCCTCCGGCGGATCTCCCGCAGGCATTTCTCACGGCGTTGGGAGCCCATACCCGCTTGGCAACGGTTCCCTCTCCGCTGACCGGCCAGGAGCTCCCACTCAATGAGCAACACCCGCTGGCCTTCCGACAGATCCTGGAGCAGATCGCGATCGCCATCTCGCTACCAGCCGTTCCGGCTGAATTCGGCCTACAGACCCGCGGCATGCTGGCCCGTCAACAGCGCATCGAATTGGAGCGCACCCGTCTTCGACACAATCTCTCGCAGATTACGCGTGAAGCCCTGAGGGTCGCACACCTGCAGCAGCTGACCCAGCTCGGGAATCTGCACGAATATTGGAAACTCCTGGACGATCTCTACCGGCTGCTCAGCCCGCTCGAACCGGGCTCCATGCTCATGGACGTGGGAGTCGGCCATGGTGATTTGGTCCGAGCCACAATGGTGAACCAAGCCTACCGCTCACGCCAGCGAGGATGGAGTCCGGAACGTCCCGTCCATGTCATTGGCTTGGGGCATTCTCACGAATCGCTGACGCAGGCGCGACAGAGTCTTCGTGCCTTGCATCGGGAACTCGACAGTGACTTCGCAGGCACGCTTACCATCCACCCGCCTCTGACGGCTGAATGGGTACATACGGATTGGTCACAGGGCCTGCCCTTCAAAAATGACTCGCTCCATCGCATCGTCTGCAATCTGTCACTGTTATTCGTTCCCTCTCCGCTGGTCACCATGCGTGAACTGTACCGCGTGCTTCACCCTAAGGGGCGCCTCGTCCTCACGGTCTTCCAGCCTGAGACCGACCTCTCGGTGCTCTATCGCCGGCACCTGCACAGCGCGAATCAGGATGAATTTAGTCCGCAAGCCCAGATCCTGCTTCATTACCTGGGGCGGCTCCGTGAGGCCATCCGGCATGGATTGCTGCACACCTTCGATCGCTCATCGCTCACCTCATTTCTTCAGCAAGCCGGCATCCTCACACCCCGCATCCTTCCTGCGTTCGATGGGCAGGGCCTCTTCGCCGTCATCGAAAAAGGTAAATCCGCTAGCTGAACGCACCCGTGCCGTGTATACTCCCGCCTGTACATCTTTGAACACGTAGACCATTCATGCGCAATATACACGTCTCTATGGCTCTCACCAGGCACCGCTGTGCTCCCTCTTCGTTATGACGTCACTCCCACCGAATACTGACTTCTCAGCCTCGTCTTCCAGTGAGCTCTTAACTATCGTCACACAGTTTGCGTCAGACCTGGGCACCATGACCGACCTGCCGACCATCGGCAATCGCATTATCCTCGAACTGTGTCGCGCAGGGGCGACGACCCATGGGGCGCTATTCGTCCTGGATCGCGAACACGAATGTTATCGCCGCGCCAACATAGTTGGTTCGGATGCCCTCGCCTCTATTCCCTCAACGTTGACCGTGAGCCATCCCTTGCCTCAATACCTCCTCTCCACCAACCGAATCATGGCACAGGCCGACTCGGCTGCTGACCTTCAAGACACCGACTTCGGAGCCGACGCACGCAAGGCGATGGAATCGATGCAGGCCTCCCGCATCGTGCCGCACCTCAACAAAAACCGTCTTATTGCCTTCACCGTCCTCGGCGCAGCAGTCCCTCTCACGACAGAACAGGCGCTGAGCAAGGCCATGCTCGCCGCACTGGCACAAACCGCCACCAATGCGCTCGACACGATTGTGCTCTACGAAGATCTGCATCGCTCACACACACTGATGAAGCGAACGGATCGGCTGAAATCCCTTGAGACGATCGCGGGCGGCTTCGCTCATGAAATCAGAAACCCCCTCACCTCGATCAAAACATTTATCCAGTTGGCGCCTGAACGAAAAGATGACCCGCAATTTATTCAGGAGTTCAGCAAAGTCGTGCTCGACGATGTGTATCGGATCGAGCGATTGATCCAGGAAATTCTTGACTATGCCCGATACATGGAACCCAAACTGACCGACGAGGATTTCAACGATATTGTCGCCTCCTGTCTCTATTTCATCGACGTGAAGGCGGACAGCCGTGGGATCAAGATTGAAAAAGAGTTGGCGTCTGACCTGCCTCGTGTCATGCTGGATCGACAACAGATCAAGCAGGTCCTGCTCAATCTCCTCCTCAATGCCATAGACTCGATGGCAGGGGCGGGGGGGCGGTTACGTGTTCAAACCCGCACAGTGGTGAAGCCGGGAGGAAAAGTCTGGGCCCACATCGAAATTGAGGATACCGGTGAGGGAATTCAAGAGGCCAATCTTGAACACATTTTCGACCCATTTTTCACGACCAAACACGAGAGCGGAGAACACGAAGGAACGGGACTCGGCTTGACGATTGTCCATCAAATTATTCAAGAACATCACGGCGAAATCCGGGTGAAAAGTACAGTCGGTATCGGCACCACGTTTTTCGTGAGCCTACCGGCCTTGCCCGCATAATCGCCAACACCCTATGGACACCAGCATGAAAAAGCGAATCCTGTTGATCGATGATGAGGCCCGGGTTCGGGCCTCATTGAAAGCGGTGCTCGAGCCAGCCTACGAAACGATCCAAGCCGCAGACGCCCAAGAGGGCCTCGAGCTCTTTCGCAAGGAAGCTCCCCACCTGGTACTCCTCGACGTCATCCTGCCTGGCACGGACGGGCTGTCGGTACTCCAAACCATACGCGCCGAGGACCGGACGGCGCCGGTCATCATGCTGACAGGAACAAAAGCGGTCAAAACCGCCGTCGACGCCATGAAGTTCGGCGCAGCCGATTATCTTTCGAAGCCTTTCGATGTGGAAGAACTCCGCATTATTGTCGATCGCGCACTCAAGGATCAGGAACTCCAGCGGGAGGTCAAACAGCTCCGTGCGCAAGTCGTTCGACGTTATGCCTTTCATAATCTGATCGGCAAGAGCCCGTCGATGCAAGACATCTACACCAAGATCGAACAAGTCGCTGACAGCCGCACCACCGTGTTTATCTCCGGAGAGAGCGGAACGGGAAAGGAGCTGGTCGCCAAGGCCCTCCATTACAATAGCAGCCGGCGCGAACGGCCCTTCATCGCACTCAATTGTGCCGCCCTTCCTGAAACGCTCATCGAGAGTGAGTTATTCGGCCATGAGAAAGGCTCGTTCACGGATGCCACCGCTCGTCGAGTCGGACAATTTGAACTCGCGAATACCGGCACGCTCTTCCTCGACGAAATCGGCGACCTCAGTGCCATGACACAAGCCAAGCTGCTGCGTGTCTTGCAAGAACGTGAAGTCGAACGTCTCGGTGGTCGCGACGTAGTGAGCCTGGACGTGCGGGTCATCGCGACCTCCAACCGTGTCATGCGCGAAGAAGTGGCTGCCGGCCGTTTCCGCGAGGATCTGTTCTACCGTCTCAATGTGTTTCCTTTGCATCTGGCACCGTTGCGCGAGCGTCCCCAG
>VFKF01000399.1 GCA_009885705.1 Nitrospira sp.
GAGGTCTACGAACACCGTCGAGCCTCGAAGCGACTCGATCGCCTTCCGCTCGAGTTGCTGAAACGCTACGAGAAGTGGAAAGATATCGTGCGAATCTCCGGCCCTGCAGGCCTACGCCTGATCAAGGGATTCCACGATGAAGGCCTTCAAGGAGAATGGGAAGGGCATCGCTCGTCGAGGCTGAATGCGCAGTATCGAGTGATCTACAAGGTTGAGGAGCAGCGCATACTGGTACTGGTCATGGACGTAACCGCCCACGATTATCGGAGGCAATAATGAAAACCAAGGACGTTCGTCCAGCGAAAACTCGGGTTGTGGTATCGGTGGGAGAATCCGTTCGGATCGTTCGAGAACTGCAAGAACTCACGCAGAGCGAGTTGGCTCGAAGGACCAAGATTCCACAGTCCACGATCTCTGCCATTGAAAATGGCACCATCAATCTGGGTGTTGAACGGGCCAAAACCCTGGCACGTGCACTGCGATGCCATCCAGCAGTCCTTGTCTTCCCCGGCTGGGAAGTGACCAAGCGATCAGCAGCCTAGCTCCTGAGCAGCCGTATTCGGCTTCACCCACCAAAGCAGGAAACGATCGGTCCTCGCACAGCTGGTTGGTTTGGTTTGTTCCGTGAACTAGAGAAACTAGATCAACCAGAGAAACCAGATAGACTAGACAGACCAGATAGACCAACGTGTGAATTTGCGGTTCAAAAAGAGACTTGTTATAGTCCGCGCAGGTGGAGGGCCGTATGGGAATGGAACCGAGTTATATCTTGATCGACGGGCAGACGTTCAGCAAGGCGAAGCTGTCGCTCGACAACCATGTCTACAAGAACTGTGCGATCGACGACTGCGACATCTATTTCAGCGGTGGACAATACGAATTGCTCGACACCCACATCACCAACTCCCGCCTCATCCTCAACCACCCGGCCAAGGGCATGTACAATGCCGTGCAGATTTTCAAGATGAAGTCTCCCGGCTCAAGCGTCATCTCCGATTAGCGGCGGTCGGAAAAGCCTTCCAGCCTTGAATTGCTGAGCGATGAACGCTGAATGCTGAACATGAAAACTCTGACTTCGTCTGTCCATCGCTCAGCGTTCCACGCTCATCGTTAGTTTCGCAGCCTTGCTGGACAGGCTTTTTAAACCGCCTTTGGCAGATTGAAGCACTCACAGGTATTCGAACACACGTTGTGGAGCATCGGCCTCTTGCCACTCGCCCCAAGCCCCTCGCCTATTTAATTGAGATATTCTCTGCGAACTTGACGATTTCGATCGCCTGGAAGACGGGATCTTGCGAGCCCTTGGAGGATTCTGCTTCGACTCGCTGCAGGAATGGGGCAGAGCCGGTGATCGGCGCGTAGTTGAGAGTCACTTCGACATCGAACGTCTTGGTGTCTTTCGGTGTGGGGAAGGTGAAGGTCTCGACGCGCAGTTCTTCCGGCTTCAAGACGGTATCGTCCAGGACTTTGACCGCCTCAAAATCGAAGCTCGTCTTCTGTCCCTTAGCATCCTGATAGACCCGCCCATAAACGCGCTTGTCGGTGTAGACGGTCTTGAGATTCTTCCCTTTGATATCCAGATCCAGCACCACGGTCGCCCAGGCTGGATGGGTGGTCGGCAGACTGTGCGGCACGAGACTCTGCACCTTCACCGTGACCATGGTCTTGTCGCCCTCGATCTTGGTCTGCACATCCAGCTTGGCCGCTTCCTGGCGGAGCTTGCCGATGCGCCCGGGGAAGGTATGGTTGGCGGTTTTCCGCTTCTTCTCCCCGTTCGCCGATTCGCCGACCTGCTCCGGCATGTGACAGGTCTGGCATTCTTTGCCGGACTTCACGGCCTTGCTTTGATCCCAACTGCCGAGCAAATCGTTGCTCTTGCCTAAGTTGGCCGCCGAGGGGACCGATTGATGGCAATTGAGGCAGAGATCGGATTTCTGAAAGAGCCCGAGCTCCATCGACTGGTGCGCAAGATTCTGGACAAAGTCCTTATAAGGTCCATAGAGCGTTTTGCTGCCAAGTTCGTACTTCGGCTCAGGCGGTTGCTTGGTCCGATCGACCTGCTTGATCAAGTGACATTGTGCGCAGGCCACGCCGTCCAACGAGGGGTCGCCAGACTTAGCTTGATCGACGAAGAGTTGTGCCTGCTCGGGAAACTCTCGCACATGGGGCGCATGACAGCGGAAACAAAGCCCTTTGTCTTTGCCGGCAGGAGACTGGAGAAAGGCATCGAGCGAGGCACGAAATGCCGGAGAATGGATCGAACGCGAGAGCGGAGAGGTTTCCCATTCTTCAAACACGCGCTCGTGGCAACGCTTACACTTGCTGGAGCTGGGAAAGGCCTTCTCAAGGGTGGGCTTGGAGGCATCCTGCGCATAGAGGCCTTCGTTGAGCCCATGCGACAGCACAAAGGCCGCGACGAGCACTATGCCGATTCCGAGCTTCGCACCGATCGACTGTCGCACCATCATCATGCCCCTCGATTAGAAGCCCTCGCAGGCTCCGGACGAACTCAGTTGTAACTCAAAGCCCAGTGTGATCCTGCGAAGAGCCCTGGCACGCGCATGGTTCGCAGGATGCTCAAACAGTTCGTCAGCAAGGCCGCAGGCGATTCGAAACCGGAGGCGTACCCGGGAGGGTACGTTGAGGATTTCGATAAGCCGAGAACGAAGCTGGCGGACTGTTCCAGCATCCTGCTAGAGATTTTTGGCCCGATAGGTGAGCAGCCTGGGCTGCGTATATTCTTCAAAAATCTTCTTCGCGCTCTCCCGCTCTTTGTCAGTCGCCAAGGTGGCCAGATACTTTTCTTTCAGACCTGGCTCGGGCGTCGGGATCAACGCATAGTTCAGCACCGCTTCAATCGACGCGGCGGTCGTGCCGGAGGGAATCGTCAGCGAGAAAGGGACCTTTCTCGTATGGCCCCCCTTGATGAACGGATCCGGAATCTGGCCACGAAGAATTTTGTCGTAGGGCAAACCAAATTGCTTCGTCTCTTCTTGCAGCACCTTGCCCTGCGCATCCTTGGCGGTCAGGACCAGATAGAACTGCTTGAGCACCGGGTCGCCGTCGGGAAAACTATGCGGGAGGCTGCCGATTTTCACCAGCGCCGTGCCCTCGACGGCGGAGGCCGACTTGGTGGTCTCCAGATCCACGCGGGGCATCCATTCGGCCTGCAGATTGCGATTTCTGAGGAGGGTGCCGGGAACCACCACACCGCGGAACCAATGCCGACCGATGGCGCGAGTCATGGAGCCGCGCCTTGAGGTGGAGCTGCCGGTCGAGGGCTCCATGTGACAATCCTGACAGACCGTGCCCTGCAAGATCTCCCCGGCCAGGTCCTTCTGCGTCTCATCCTTGACCTTATCGAAATGGCAGGAGGCGCAGTAGTTCGCTCCACGGAACAGGTCGGACTGCGTCGCCGGATGGACGAGGTTTTCCTCCGGATTGGCATAGGGGCCGTAGATCATCTTGCCCGGCTCGATCTTGAACGACGGCGGCGAGTTGGGTGTGTGCTCGACACTCTTGATCAGGTGACAGGAGGCGCAGCCGATCCCTTCCACTTGCGGCTTCCCGGCCAACACTTGCGCCACAATCTTCTCGACATGTTGCGGAAACACCGTCGTCGACGGCGCATGGCAGGCGAGACAGCGGCGGCGCTCGTCGGCCGTCGGATTGGTCTGCAGCCAGACGCCCAACACCGTGCGGAATACCGGCGACTCCAGCGACGTGCCATGTAGGAGCGCGGCATCGACCCGGCCGAACGTCTTCAGATCCGGCGTCTGTTCGCGCACGCCTTTCCATTCTTCATAATGCCGATCGTGGCATTGCTTGCAGTCTTCCGATCGAATGAAGATCTTTTCAATCTCCGCCACCCAGTCGGCCTGACCAGGAGCCTCTGCCTTCTGCGCCAAGGCGCGGCCATGCGACAGCGCGATGAGGCCCACGATGATCAGGAGGAAGAGTCCGAAAGCGATTCGTTGTGCGTACTGGCGTCGTCCCATGCTTAATCCCGTTTGCATCCGACGAAATGAAAATTCACACCCCACCCGACCGGATCGCCTGGATCGGCCGGCTCATAGGTGCCGACGGTGAAGTTGCATTCCTTCATCCCGCGCTTGATCGCTTTCCCGAAGTCGAGCATGTTTCTAATCTCGGTCTTGTCGATCTCTTTGATGACGGACCGGACCTTGATGCCGGCATAGTCGGCGCGTGAGTTCCCTATCACTTCGAACACCGCGACGCCCTGCGCCCGTTCGAGTTTCAATTCTTTTTTGATGTCTTCATCCACGTCGCCGACGATCACGCCGAATTCTTCACCTAATTTCGCCGCTTCATCCACGGTCATCGGCTCCGGTTCTGCCGCATACACCAATGGCGGCCCACCACCGTTGAGGATTGCCAGGCACAGGCCGACACACAAGAAAAAGGCCCTTCCACTCCGAAGGGCCTGTGTGTGAGCACTGACGGCACCGATTCGCGCAACCTCCAACGTGGACACCTTTCTACGGCACAGATACGGTCATCGCAACCAAAACACTTCTCCCGCAGGCTGCTCAAACAGTTCGTCAGCAAGGCCGCAGGCGACTACCCTTCACTAAGGGGTGGCTGGGATGATCCCTACTGCGCGCGTCCAACGAGGGCCTTCGGAGGCCGCGCGTTGCGCGAGCACGGGGATCGTCCCAGCTACCCCGCCTCCATTTTCAGCAGCCTGCTAGAGCTTCGTCGTTGGATCGATCACGAGCTGAAACCAGGGTGCGACAGCCTTTTGCCCGTTCCGCTCTTTGTTCTCCCCGTTCCATACGGCAAACGAGACGGTTTGTACTCGTCCAGGAATCAGCTTGGCTTCATTCTCTTGCTCTTCACTCACCAACGGCCTGCGCATGACGACATGCCAGACCCCATCTTTCCAGGTCGCCTTCCCTTGCACTCGCCCCTGCTTTTCCTTGGTCGTCAACGTGCTAAAACCTCCGCCGATGAGATCCTCGACGGAAGAGACCCGACGCGGAATAACTTCAAATGTTCGTACGCCGTCTTTGGCTTTTTCAGACGTCTTGGCGGCCCGGCGATCGATATCGCTCTGCCAATCGGCCTTCCAATGCCAGATGTTGATGTAGTGATCGAGTTGGCCCATGCAGAAAAATGCGGGCGCATCGCCGAGGGGCAGCCCGATCGCGACCCCGTCGCGAAAGGTCCCCGGCGTTAGACGGTCATTCTTGGTGTTGTCCTGCCATTCCAGCAGAAAGGCGATTTCGGTGCCGTTGTGGAGCGATCGCACCGTGAGGGCCCGTGCGGTCGGTTCAGGCCAGACCGGCCTGGTAATGACCTGACCGCTCAGGGGAAGAGTCATCGGCGCGACCTTGGCCCATGCCGTATCCTCGGGTCCCGCAGGCAACTCCCCCTCAACGAGGCGCGCACGAATCATCATGCCCTCGGAACTGACCAGGGGCACGTCGAAACCCACGAAGAGGCCGGCGGTCACCAGGATGAAGAGGAACAGCAGCAGTAACGGGCGGGAAGCCATCTTCGTCGTCGTACGCACCATGCAAGGTCCTCGGGTGACTGGCGCGAGCCACATGCTTACGGGTTCAGAATACCACAAGCCCCAGGCGAGACCAAACCAACGGCCTTGGGACTTCTACCAGAGTTTCACACGGCGAATTTTATTTTCGCCCCGTTCGCAAATGTAGAGATAGCCCTGGGAGTCCAGCGACAGTCCGACGGGAGAGTTGACGACGGCCTCGATGCCGAGGAGCCCGTCTCCATGTTTCACGGTCCCGGACGATTCTTTCGCCACGAACCGCGCCGCACCGCAGCCACCCATATTCTTGTCTTCGTAGCCGCTGTCCCCGTTGCCCGCGACCGTGGTAATCACGCCGGTCGCCACGTCGACCTTCCGCACGCGATGATTCATCGTATCGGAGATATAGAGATTGTCCTGATGGTCCACCACCACGGCTTCCGGCGCATGGAGCATGGCCCTGACGGCCGGCTTGTCGTCACCGTCGTAGCCGTACCGGCAGACACCGGCCACAGTCGAGATAATCCCGGTCTTGTGATCGATGCTGCGGACGCGGTTGCTGCCCTTGTCGACGAAAATGATATCGCCTTTCCCGTTCACCGTCAGCCCGACGACATCGTAGATGCGAGCCTCGAGCGCAGGCTTGCCGTCGTCGAGGT
Organism: Nitrospira sp.; assembly: GCA_009885705.1. Lineage (GTDB taxonomy): Bacteria > Nitrospirota > Nitrospiria > Nitrospirales > Nitrospiraceae > Palsa-1315. Next base: position 6,175 of record VFKF01000399.1, read on the forward strand.
ACATGGACATATCCAGTCCGTCCGAACAGACCGGCATGAGCCAGCCATGGTCGTCGCTGAAATCGATGCCGATCGCATCGCCGGACAGCACCACGAGATTCCGCGCGACGAGCGGCTGCTCGCGTGCTTCGTCTTCGGGTGTCCAGGCCCCGGCGACGGTCGTGACCATGCCGGTCTTGGGATCGTAGCGGCGGATGCGGTGCGCCTGGGTATCGGCAATATACATCACATCGTCCGGGTCGAAAGCGATGGCGGCGGGCCAGGTGAGATTGGTCTCAAGTGCCGGGCCATCTCCGTTGAACCCATGTTGCCCGGTGCCGATAATTGTGGTGATGATACCGGTCTCGCGGTCGACTTTGCGAATACGGTTACTGCCGGAGTCGCAGATATAGAGGTCGTTGCGGGAATCAAATGCGACGTCGAGCGGCAAGTAGAGCCCGGCTTCCCCGCAGAGACCTTCGTCGCCGCTGTAGCAGGTTTCGCCGATCCCGGCAAAATTATGCAGCAGGCCATCCTTGAGATTGACCCGCCTGATGCGATCGGATCCGGACTCGGCAAAGTAGAACCAGGTTTCGTCCTTGTCCAATGCCGCATGGTGGGGCAAAGGAATCCCCGATTTGACTGCCCGCTTCCCATCGCCGGTGCTCCGGGCCTTGCCGTTGCCTGCGAAGGTTTCGATATAACCGGTCGCGAGCTGCAGTTCGGTTTCCATAGACCTGTGACCTTAATCCCGGCTGATTAGCCGCGTGAAACTGATTGAACCGTTTCGGCTTGCTGGACCACTGGCGCTGCGGCTTGCACCGGAGGCGCCGCAATCGTTTGCTGCGGAGCCGCAGCCGTCTGTTGCTGCGCGGCCTGGGCCGCTAGGGCTTCGGCTTCGATCTGGTCCGCCTCATGCACGGACTTCTTGAAGCCCTTGATGGCCTTGCCGATCCCTTCTCCCAGCTGCGGCAATTTGCCCGCGCCGAAGATGATCAGCACGATGAAGAGGATCAGGATCAATTCTGTAAAACCAAGACTCCCAAACATGGTGTGTTCCTCCGTACGAATGGGTAAATCAGGATGCGCTGGTCTCTTTAGCCCGCTTGGAAAACCGCTCCTTCAACCGATTCCGCGCCTGCTCGGCCTGCTCGAACATCTTGGCCTTGTCGTAGACGCTGATCAGGTTGTAGTAGGCCAGCGGCTCTTCTGGATTCTGCTCGACGGCATCTTCCATCACCTTGATGGCGAGATCGGTCTTCTTGTGATTCATCGCCAGCTCCATCAGCTTGAAACTGCCCTCCAGGTGCTTCGGGTCCAGTTCGAGCGTACGGATATAACATTGGATGGCCATGTCGATGGTGTTGTAATCCGACACCTGGGGATTATCGAGTTCGACATAGACTCCGGCAAGATTGTACCAGGCCATGGGATCGTCCGGCGTGATTTCGACCAGACGCTCGTAGAAATCCTTGGCTTCCATGAACTTTTTTTTGTCCGCATAGACCCGGCCGAGATTGAAGAGCGCCAGGACATCGTGCGGAAACACGTCGAGTGCATGTTTGAACTCGACTTCCGCTTCGTCCGTCATGGCCTTCGTCGCGTAGATCGTCCCCAAATTCGAATAGTACATCGCGAGCGATCGATTCATTTCTGCGCGGAGCCCCTCCGCCATCTCAATCGATTTCTTGACCTCGACGAGCGCATCGTCCATCCGGCCTTTGCTGAAATAGAGTTCGCCCAATCGGCAGCGGGCCTGAAAATCGTCCGGCTCGGTGGCCAAGAGTTTTTCGATCTCGAGAATTTCTTCGTCGGGGTTCAAGGGCTGATCGCCCGGATCGACAGCGGCTTGGCTTGGCTCAGAAACAGAAGAGGTTGGTTCGTTCATACGATTCCCTATAATAAAAAGGTTCGTTAGATATGTCCGCCCACCAATGAGTCCGGTGTGCTCATCATCGGGGCGTTCGTCGCCGGCGCCTGGTCCGTCGCGTCACGCCGATACCGGTCCATCGTCAACAGCATCACACCGAGCACCACCATCAGCGTCAGGTTCGAATAGAGCAGCGCATACCCGGCAATAAACATCAGTCCGATGCCGTAGCCGGCGAGCCGACCCATGGTCAGCAACTTGATGACCGTATAGGACCAGCAGAGCAAGCCGGTCATATAGAGCGCAAAGGGGAGAAAAAACGTGTAGCCCATGCCGAACTGGAAAATCCACCCGATGCCGTCTGCCGCCTTCCGAATGTTGCCGGCCAGCCCAGGGTCATATCGATTGAGCAGAAAATCCAGGAACAGCATGATGGTAAAAAAGGACACGGCCGTCGCCCAAAACCAGATCGCGCGGCGGCGTTGCCGTTGATTGCGCGTCCGAAAGGACACGCCACGCCCGTAGGCCCAGAATACGAGGATGCTGGAGAGCACCATCAGGGCTTCGCCGCCACGATGGGCCTCGTACACGAATGGCGGGGCCGCCACGGTCCCGATAAAACTATAGGTCGTCGACACGATCTGATAATACAACCAGCCCCCGATCCCCAGCAGATAGGTCACGCCCATGGCTCGATGCGACCATTCGGTGTGGGTGGAGAGGTATTCCACCATGAGGCAGATCAAGGCGATTAAGGCGACGGCATTATAGATGGCCGATCCCAGGAAGGCGGGAGGCACCAACAAGAAGCCTACCGTGAGGAGCAGCAGCAATACCACGCAAGGAATGACGATCCTATTCGACCCGACAAACCCGCGGCCGGCCATTCGATTGATCACCCCCACCGCCAAAGCGAGAAACAGCAGAATGGCCACGACATTGAGCAACCACTGCCCGACCTCCGTCAATGCCGTGAAGGTCGGAATGATCCACTCATGTGTCTGCGCCAACTTGCTGAGATGCATCCCCAACCGGGACACCAGCCGATAGAGGATCAATTCCGAGAAGGACACAATCAGGACAAGCTTGATCGTGTACTGGAATAACAGGGATTGATCGCCGATCTTCCCGGTCATTCGATCGATGGTAGGATTTGTAGCCGTCACGCTGTACACCCTTGAGGAAAGGACAAATTATACCGATCGAGAAAAGCCAGGGTCAACGCCGCACAGAACACGGCTACTCCGACCCTGTCGGCTGTGGCACGCCCACTTCCTGGGCCTTGGCCCTGGCGATATACAGCAATCCATCGGCCATCGAGTAGTTGAAGGGCAACTCACAGACCACTTCGCTGACCTTTTCGTAGACATGCTGGTAGAGCCGTTCCGATTCATCCGGCGTCATGCCTTCCGACACTTCATAGAAAAATCCAAGACTGAGGTCTTCTGCCGACGGGCGCATGATGCGCCGGATGCCATAACTGCCAGGATCGCTCATGATCGGGGCTTCTTTTTCCAAATCGAAGAGGCAGGGCTGGCAGGAGAACCCGTACGATTCGTTGAGCCGTTTGTTCTCGACGATGAAATTCATCGTCTCACGGGCTTCCTCTTCCTTCTCGGTCGGGAACCCCACGATGATGTAACAATGCACGGCGATCCCCAAGTCGACACAATCGTCGGCGATGCGCCGCACCCATTCCTGCTTGATCCCTTTCTTCATGAAGTCCATCACCCGCTGGTTGAACGACTCCAATCCGAAGACGATCTTCAGACAACCTGCATCCCGCATCGACGCGAGGAGTTCACGGGTCAGATGCTTCTCGAACCGCATCTCGCAGGTCCATTTGATGTCCAGCTTCTTCTCGATCATTTGCTGGCACAATCGCTTGGTCGGCGAGAGGGCGAAACATTCGTCCGTAAAGAAAAACCGCTTGGCCCCATAGCGCTGCGTCAACCATTCCAACTCTTCGATGGTACGGCCCGGCTCTTTCTGCCGGAAATTCTGGTGATCCAGCGTGAGGGCGCAGAATGCACAATCCTTGTAGTAGCAGCCTCGCGAAAACTGCACGGGCAACACCGGCTCCGGCGACAGGTACAGTCCAAGCGGGAAGCCATCGTAATTCGGCGCCGGCAGCTGATTGATATTTTCCGAGTAGAACGGCTGATTGACCGTGATCTTCCCATTCTGGCGGTAGATCAGGTTGGGCACCTTGCTATAGTCTTTTTTTCCGTCCAATTGATGAACGAGCTCAAGCAGCGCGGTTTCGCCCTCGAACACGATGATATCGTCCGTCAGATCGAAGAGGCTCGGACAGCGCCGTAAGTTGTCGACCAATCTGGTGAAGATGCTCCCGCCGATGGTCAAATGAATGTTGGGCGCGGCTTCCTTGATCAGACGGCAGAGCGTGAGACCGGGAATAATCTGTGACGTAGCCGTGATGGAGACACCGATCAAGTCCGGCTGATCACGGATAATCGACTGAAGGAATCGTTCACGGAACAGCTTGATGTAGGGGTTCTGCGTCTCATCCCTGATGATTTTCATCAGGTCTTTGGACGAATAGATGGAGCAATTGCCGAACTGATTATCCACAACTGTCAGCCTGGTCGGGAAGTAGACCGTGGAGATGACCTCCAGCCATTTATCGATGAGAAAGAGGCTTTCTTTGTAGGATTCAATATCGTAAAAGCCTTCCCCTCGAAGGGTCTCTTTGGCCGGCTCAATCCGATCAATGAGATAGGGGAAGCGGTCCAGCGACTCCACGACTCTCGCCAAATGCTCGGCACTCCCCGGTCCAGTTTCACCGATTCGATTCTGTTCAAGCGCTCGCCGTTTATCGAGCAATTCCTGATACAGCTCCACTCCATAGGCGTGTGTCACCACTCCGTCTAAGAGTTCAATCCCAAGATCGCGTTGTGAGACGTTCGAGACGCCTCCCTGCACGAGGAATCCCGTCAACGAAGGAAGGCTGAGATAGGGCTGTGAGGGATGCCACGTTGGAGGAAAGAGCAGTGAAACCTTCATGCTAAATCACCACCAACTGGAGTGAAAAATAAGACGTTTTCTCAATAAAATCGGCCAATGTTTTATACACTCCGGTATCGGCCAAATGCAACCCTCGGAGGTCCTGCTCATCGCATAGAGAGCGGCGCAACGACTTGCCGCTGGCTCTGTCCTGCCTGCCAGTAAAAAAGAGAAACCCCAGTCCAGCTTCGCGCAGGACTGGGGTTTTCTTGTTGCTCTGACTCCTACCCTAGCGGTAAGAGGTGGTCTCTCCCGAGACCGGTTTCCCTACTGAAGCTTCAGGGTAAACCAGGTGGAGAGCGCCTTCATGCCGTTACGCTCGACGTTGTTGCCGTCCCACACCGCAAAGGCGATGGGCACAGACATTCCCGCCTTGAACTGGGTATCGTTGGCATCACCGGTTTCCAACGTGCGCTTCACCACCACGCGCCAGGTCGGACCAGAGTATCCACCGCCCTTGACGGAACCTGATGGCTCCCACACGCCGTTTCCGATGACATCCTGATGCGCTTGCGTGGTCAGGGTGCTGAAGCCATTGGCATTCAGATCCTCGACCGAGCTCACACGCAACGTCGGATCGGACATGATGTTGCCGGACCAGATACCAGGATTGAAGGGCCCGAGGCTGCGACCGATCCGGTCAGGATAGGTCACGCCGCCAGCCGGCTCTTCAAAATAGTAGTCCCAGAAAATGCCCGGGTATTGATCGTCCACGTCCCACATACCCGCGCTATCCTTGCCGAGATCCTTCTGCCATTCTGCGTTCCACCGCCAGATGTTGGTGGTGCCGCCCGATTGACCCATACATTGGAACGGCGGTGCTCCAGCCGTGTTGACCGGGAACATCAACGCCACCTGATCCCGGAAGTCCTGGGGACCAATCGTCGTATCGTTCTTGGTCTGGTCATTCCACTCCAACCGCATGCCGACTTCTTTCCCGTTGGTCATGGCTTTCACGAACACCGACTTCACCGAAATATTCGGGTGCATCGGTGTGGTGATCAGCTGTCCGCTCAACGGAACGATCACGCCTGGCACACTCTCCCAAACCGGGTTAGCTCCATCCATGGGAATCGCTCCCTTGATGGCCTTCGCCGGAATCGTGACCGGCTGGCTGACAGCCAACGGCACCTGCCCGATCGTCAGCATCACGCCGACGATCAACGCAGAGAGAAGAATGCCAAACACCACACGCTTACTGTGTGTCTGCACAACTCTCATAGGACTACTCCTCCTCTCGATTAAAAGATTAAGAACGGTGGCCCAAGATAACTGCCGACAAACAAAAAATAGAGACCCTCATAAATACAGACAAATGGTTAGGCGGTTCCCGTCGGCCCCCCCTCACCCCCGTCTTTGCCCTGATCCTTTTTATCCAAGAACGCATCAGCGCCCACTTCGTTCAGCAACAGGCTCAGCTCGTTGCCTTGATCTTGCGCGCCGCACTCGTACGTCTGACCTTCCGGCGCATTAAACGTTGCCGGACGGTAATCGGTTTCCGAATAGGGCTGCGGAATGACCCCCAGGAAGGCGGCCTCGAAGTCCATCCACTCCGCCATTAAGTCTGCTACGTGTTTGTACAAACCTGAATCAGCCTTCTTCCCCAACATCAGGCAAAACAGCGGGACCCACCGGCCGATATGATTCTTGACGAATTTTTTCTGCGCATCCAGAACGATCTGCGTCTTGTCTGCTCCGTCGTGGCAGCGGGAGTAGGATTCTTTGTAGGCGAGAAAATGCATAAACTCAAACTCGACGCTCAAATGATCAAGCCGCTCATGAATATCTTTGGACAGCTCCACCCCGAACGCACGATAGAATCCTGCGATATCCCCCATAACCTGGGATTGCGCAAACACGTGGTCGTTTCCGAAGAGCGTTTCGTAGGGAGGACAATCAAGGGTGATGACATTACTGAAGACTCGACGATGCTCGGCCTGCAAATCGATGAGTTGCCAGTTCGCACATTCTGACGCGACAACTTTCCCGATCTGATCGAACTGTTTGCGCAACAACACCAGCTTTTGCTTGGCTCGCTCCCCGCCGATACCGTCGAGCGCTGCGTCTAAAGCATCGATCGCCGCGCGACCATCCTCGACAAACTCGCCGCATTGTACGTAATCAAGAAACTCATCGTCTTCGGGGTAGAGCAAACTCCAAGACACGAGCAGATAGAGTTTACTGCGATTGAGGGCGCGTTCGACCGCAGGCGAGTCTTTAATGGCCGGCGTCGTTGGAATGACCGCGGCTGCGACTGGAGAATTCATTGGCACCGGCTGTTTACTCGTCATGAGAATCAGCTCCTCGATTGACCCTGTTACCCACATCAATTTTCCGGGCACTTGAGGTCAAACCTTTGGCACAGGCTCGCGTATGATAGGTAAAGGCCCAGGGGTTGTCAAGCGCGATCTCACCCTGTGCAAGGGATAA
>VFKF01000427.1 GCA_009885705.1 Nitrospira sp.
AGGATGTGCCCGATGCGTAAGATGAAAGTGATGGGTGACCGGTGATGAGTGATGCGCGGCGAGCGAGAACGAGCGTGAAGAGGCGAATTGAGACGTGGTTGAAGCTATCGGTGCTGCCTCCAGTCGGGGCGTCAATCATTCGCGGACTGACCGGGTCGATGCGAATGGAATCGCAGGGCCACGAACAGGTGGATGCGTTGTATCGTGAGGGACGGCATATCATTCTGGCGTTTTGGCATGCGCAGCAGCTCATGGTCCCGATCGGCTATCGTGGAACAGGCGCCAACGTCTTGATCAGCCAGCATCAGGATGGCGAGATCATCGCACGCATCATCTCGCGATTCGGGCATCGGGCGGTGCGTGGCTCGAGCACCAGGGGTGGGGCACTGGCGTTACGAGAATTGATTCGCCTCGGGCGATCCGGTGCGGATCTTGTCGTGACTCCCGATGGACCCAAGGGGCCTCGCCAGGTCGCCAAGCTCGGAGTGGTGCAGTTGGCGAAGGCCACAGGGCTTCCGATTGTGCCATTAGCCTTTAGCTGCTCAAAAAAAAACTCTTCGCGAGCTGGGATCGGTTCATGGTCCCATTCCCATGGTCTCAGGGTCTTTACCTGTGGGGCGCCCCCATTTGGGTGCCGCGAGACTCCGATGAACAGGCGTTGGAAGCGGCACGCCTGGAGCTTGAAACGGTTCTGAATCGATTGACGGATCAGGCGGAGAGGGCCGTGAAACCCTAGCCGTTAGCTGTCAGCGTTCAGCCGTCAGCTCTGTAAGAGTGTGTGCTGACTGCTCATGGCTGACTGCTGATAGCGCATCATATGTGGCGTCTCTTCTATAACATTGTGCTTCTGCTCGTATCGCCGATCATCTTGGCGGTACTGTTGACCAAGCAGCGATGTCGGCGTGGATTGCTCCAACGACTAGGATTGAAAGATTGTCTATCTGGTCTGTCTGGTCCATCTGGTCTATCTCGTCGACCGGACCAACCTGGTAGACCAAACGAACCGGATAGACCTGACAGACCAGTGATTTGGGTTCATGCCGTTTCTCTCGGTGAAGTGGTCGCCGTCACACCGCTGGTTAAGGAGCTGCAACGCCGTCATCCGGAACATCGGATCCTGGTCTCGACCGTGACAGAGACCGGCAGGGAAGCCGTGGAGCAACGGCTGGCTGGCGTCGCAGAGCATTGTTATGCGCCGCTCGACTTTCCCTGGGTGGTTTCCCGCTTCATCGAACGTTTGCAACCCTGCCTCTATGTGTTTGTCGAGACCGAACTCTGGCCGAACCTCTTATGGCACCTGCGTCGGCGCGGGGTGCCGACGGTTCTTGTGAACGGCCGGCTTTCGACCAGGTCTTTTACTCGGCAGCAATGGGCGCCTGTGCGATCGTTCTATCGGACGATGTTGCAGGGGCTCAGTCTCTGTCTGATGCAATCTGACCGTGACGTCGACCGTATCGTCGCCCTGGGGGCAGAGGCTTCTCGGGTCAGGCGAACAGGGAATATCAAGTTCGATCAGCCGAGACCAGCCGTGACAGAGGGTGGGGTGACGAGGGCTCGTCTTGGGCTTCAGGAGGGGGATGAGCTGTTGGTGGCGGGCAGTACCCATTCCGGAGAAGAAGAGATACTCGTGGAATGTTATCAAGCGCTCGTGACGCGTCATCCCTCGGCCGTCTTGCTCCTGGCCCCTCGACATATCGAACGAGCGGAATCGGTGGAGGCGATGGTGCGGGCGCGCGGGCTCCCCGTGCAGAAAGGCAGTACCATCGGCCAGGCTGGTTGGTTGCAGTCTGCCGGTCCGCGTGTGGTGGTGCTCGATTCGCGTGGGGAATTGGCTGCGATTTATAAGGAAGCTGTCGTCGCGTTTGTCGGAGGTACACTCGTCCCGATCGGCGGGCACAATTTGCTGGAACCGGCTCAGTGGGCGAAGCCCGTCTTGTTCGGTCCCTATACCGACCATTGTGCAGAAATTGC
>VFKF01000534.1 GCA_009885705.1 Nitrospira sp.
ATGGCAGCGCGGCGACATGCCGGGCAAGGGCAAGGGCAGCGGAGAGCCCAGGCGATTCGATGCCGATTAGATTGATAAGAGGCGGGTCTTCCCGGTCTACCGAAACGATGAAGTCGCTTTTCTGTCCGTCCGGTGAGACCACGCGAGGGCGTATCCCCGAATAGGCCCAGCGAAGATCTCGTTCGTCCAGAACTGGCAGGAATTTTTGCAAGGCCTCGACGAATTGGCGAGGCGGTGTCTTGTATGAGGTGTAGTCTGTCTTGCTTTCGATTGGCACCTCATTCGGTCCCACGAACAACTGCCCATTCGGGCGGGGACTGAAATGAATCCCCTTACCAGTCGCGCGAGGAGGCAACGCTGGATACACCAGGCGCCGGATGAGGCTTTTCTTCTCTGGAGTGACCAACTCGTAATACTCACCACGCAGTAGACGGATGGTATACTTTTTATGGCGTAACGCGAAGGCGGCAATGTCGTCGGCGTAAAGGCCTGCGGCATTAATCACGCACCCTGCGCGGATAGTTTGACGATCGGTGGAGACGATGTACGAGGTCACATCTTCATCGATGCCTATCACTCGGTTGTTGAACGCAAATTCGGCACCGGCCGATTCCGAATCGGTTCGAAGAGACTCGACGAAGGCCAGAGAGTCTATGACCGCGACGCTTGGGATGATGATCCCGCCGCAAGCTCGAAGATTCGGCTCCCACGCACCCAACCCCACGGGCGTCACGAACGACATGCGAATGTTCGCCTTCCACGCGTTGACCCATAGCCGCCGCAGCATGGCGATCTCACGCCACAGACCCCGCCGGACATCCTCCCACGAAATGGCAATGACCATCCCCGTGCTGAGCAGCGGGATGCCATGTTGTCTGGCGTACGAGACGGCCAAGGCACTGCCTTCTCGAGCCAGTCTCCCTTTCAGTGAGTGGGGGTGTTCGTGGATCCCGCTGTGGAGCACTCCACTGTTGCGCCCGCTGGTTTCCTCTCCGACCCTCGCATGCTGTTCAATGACGACGATGCGCAGAGGCCTATCGCGATGCCGATGTCCCAACTCCCTGGCAATCGCACAACCGACAACCCCGGCGCCCACGATGCAGATATCATATGTGTTCATCGGGTCAGCTCTATTCAATCCAGGCTCAGGTGGAGCACGTCGCGATCCGTGTGTTTTCGCACCTCAACGGATTGGGTTGCGCCGCAGAGCGCTGTCCGAACCACAGAGGCATTCCAGGCACACCGGACAGGAGTATTCGTATGTCTGATGATCAAGCGAAGAGGTACGGGAACATCCTGTTTGTCTTTTGCGGAGGTGGATGCAAGGCCGTCTTCCAGGCGGTTACAGCCAGGGAATTGGTTCATGCCGGGTTTAGTCCCACCCATATCGTGAGTGCCTCAGCCGGAACCTGCAATGCGCTCGGGTTGGTTGAGAATCCCAGCGTAGCCGGCGCCGATAAAACGCTCCGTATCTGGGAAGACTATATCACCTCCCCCGAAGCAATCTACGAGGTGCACCCATTCATCCGGGAAAAAATCGCGCGTCTCTTAGGGGTGTTTCCACAAGTCGCTCAAGGCTGGGGGCCGAGCGGGTCGATTCTCCATGATCTGAAGCGTGCCATCAAGTTTTTGCCGCTGGTGATATCCTTTTGTGTGCGCATGCCGTTTCGCGCCGCAGGCCGCGCGGTGAGCTTCGTGTTTCGTCTCATGGATGCCTTCGCATCCCCAAGCAAATCGTTTCGACGACTCGTGCAGGCGCCTGAAGTCCAAGAGGCGTTCAACGAGGTGGATACGTATTTTGAGCTCAAGAGGATGAAATCCTTCCTGGATCCATTCCCGCTCTTGGCCAGACTCGGTGAGGAGTTCGATCTGCAAAAGGTGCTCACAAGCCCCATCGTCTGGCACATCCTCGCTGAGCGATACGAAGATGGCGCGACCGTGGTCTTTTCCAACAAAGATCCCGATCTGGCAATGAACGGGAGCGAGGACGCGCGAAGCCGGAAGGCCAAATACGACCTCTTCTTCAGACGCATTCGCGCATCCATGGCCCTCTACCCGTTATTCGAGATGGTGGAAATGGACGGCTATCGGTACCTCGATGCCGATCTCGCAAACCCCCTTCCCGTCGAGGAGTCCTTCAGTGTGGGATGCGATACGATCTTCCTGTTTCTCAATGTTCCCAAGCAGACTGTTCGTATCGAGCCACATCCCCTGCGAAACCTGCTGGAATTGAACGACCTCTCGCGCTTGAACGAGCGGCACATTCACCACCGCGTCAAAGAAGCGCAGGTGAAGGCCAAGGAGCTGGGAGTGAACCTGTTTATCATACGCCCGGACGATATCCCTCCCGGACTCGGATTACTGGAGATTGATCGCAAGGTGATCGAACAGGTGAAGACCCGAGAGCGAACCAGAATGAAGGACTATCTCGCAAATCTTGAAGCGAACAATCTTCGGTTTGCTCCACTGATCCAGTAGCCTCAGCGTGATGTTCCGCTTGGCATAATTTCAGGAGCTCCCATGCAAAGGGTATTGAGAATCGGCCATCGTGGGGCCGCAGGACATGCCCCTGAAAACACCTTGGAGGCGATTCACAAAGGGATCGCCCTCGGAGTCGATTTCGTGGAGATCGATGTACGCCGCACAGCGGATGGCGTACTTGTGGCGCTTCATGATGAGTCAGTGAGCCGCACGACCAACGGAACAGGACGGGTCGATCGCTTGTCGCTTCATGAGGTCAAGAAGTTCGACGCGGGCAACGGCGAACAAATTCCGACACTTGAGGAAGTGCTGACAGAGACCGATGGACGAGTGGGGCTGATGCTGGAACTCAAGATAGAAGGAATCGCTCAGCAGACTGTCGAAGCGGTCCACAAGGCGGAATTTAAAAAATCTGTGATCTATGCGTCTTTTTTACACGATGAACTGACGCATATTCGGGCGGTCGACCCGGAAGCCTCTCTCATGATGCTCTTCGACCATGTGCCACAGTCTCCCGTCTCCCGCGCGATCGCATATGGACCTTCACATGTCGGTCTCCGGCATGACACAGCCACGCGCCATCTCGTCGATGCATTCCACCAAGAGGGCCTGGTCGTATGTGTCTATACAGCAAACCGCCCCGGTGACATCCAGCATGCACTTTCCATCGGTGTCGATGGCGTGATATCGAACTTTCCCGAACGCATTACTTGCCAGTAATTCCTCACGTAACTTCCTGTGGCCAGACGTGTCTCGATGCCGAGCAAAATCCTAAAAGCGATATTGAAGGCTGAG
>VFKF01000152.1 GCA_009885705.1 Nitrospira sp.
AGGCGGCGGTCGTCCAAGGGCGCGACCAGCGGGCCCAGGCTGCGTCCAGGTTGCCTCCCAACAGGGCTGCAATCGCAAAAGCGAACGCCACGGAAAATCCCACGTACCCCATATAGAGCATCGGCGGGTGCATGACCATGCCGGGATCTTGCAGCAAGGGATTGAGATCGCGCCCATCGGCTGCAGCGGGGATCAACCGTTCGAATGGATTCGACACGGTTAGCATGAACAAGAGAAATCCCAGGCTGACCAACCCCATGACACCGAGAATCCGGGCCCGCATCGCCGCCGGTAGATGTTCAGAGAAGAACGTTACGGCGAGCATCCAGACCGTGAGAATGAACGTCCAGAGGAGCAATGACCCCTCATGCGCGCCCCAGATGGCCGCGAGGCGATAATGCAGGGGGAGATGGGAGTTCGATGTGGCCGCGACGTACAGGACCGAGAAGTCTTTGACGGCGAAGGCGTATCCCAGACAACAGAAGGCCACCAGGACCAGGAGGAATTGCCCGCGCGCCGCCGGCTTCGCAACGGACATCAAGGCCGCATTCCCGACTGCGGCCCCATAAATAGGCAGGCTCCCCTGCACGACCGCAACGCAGAGCGCAAGAATCAACGCAAAATGACCGATTTCTGGAATCATACAGGTGGTGTCCTACTGCGGTTGTACGACCAACGTGCTGCTACTCTGTGCGCCTTTCGCCTTGGCTTTGGCCAGCGCCTCAGCGACTTCCGGCGGCATATAGTTCTCATCGTGCTTGGCCAGCACCTCGCTGGCGATGAACGTCCCATCGGCCCCGAGTTGCCCCTGCGCCACGGCGCCCTTCCCCTCCTTGAAGAGATCGGGAAGAATTCCTTTAAACACCACGGGAACACGCTTCGCCATATCGGTCACGATGAAATGAACGGTAAGGCCGTCTCCCTCACGCGCCAGACTTCCTTGTTCGACCATCCCGCCGATGCGGAAGCTGCGGCCCTGAGGCACCTCGCCATTGGCGACTTGCGTCGGTGTAAAAAAGAACACGAGGTTGCTTTGGAACGCATTCAGCACCAACACCGCCGCCACGGCCAACGCCACGAGACCGAGCCCGATGAGCACAAAACGTTTCTGTCTGGGTTTCATCGTCGTTCCATTCACTAGTCCTGAAATGATTGACGGGCTCCCTCACGTGCCGCCGCATGCCGCCGCCGCACAGCGAAGACTTCCCACAGCATACCGAACGCCGTGACGCCAAACGACGTCCAGACGTAGAGGCCGTACCCGCCCATGTCGATAAACTCTGACACACTGCCCCACTGCATCAGCGCACCTCCGGCATGGCTTGATGCGACGGGTGAGTGTCCCATGAGGCTTGCCGGTCACGTTCGAGGATCACACAACGCATCCGTGCCAGCGTGACGGCGAGACTGTACATCCAGAACCCCAACGTCATCACCAACATCGCCGTGAGCATCGTCGCCGCCATTTTTGGCGCAGCCGTCATGCTCACAGACGCACCCTGGTGGAGCGTATTCCACCAACGCACGGAGAAATAAATAATGGGCACGTTGACGACACCGACCAGCGCGAAGACGGCGCTGGCACGATCGGCCCGGCGGGAGTCATCGATAGACGTGCGGAGCAGCATGACTCCGCCGTACAGAAACAAGAGAATCAATTCGGATGTCAGCCTAGCATCCCAGACCCACCAGGCGCCCCAGGTCGGCTTGCCCCACATGGCGCCGGTCACCAGCGCAAGAAAGGTAAAGAGCGCCCCGGTCGGCGCAATCGCTTGGGCCATCATGAACGAGGGGCGTGCATTGAGGCCCAATCCAAGCCCGGCCCAGATGGCCATGACTACATAGAGAAACATCGACATCCAGGCAGCCGGGACATGGACGAAAATAATGCGATAGGACTGTCCTTGCTGAAAATCGGTCGGCGCCACAAAGAATCCAAGATAAAGACCTACCCCGATCAAGAGAATCGCTGCTGCAGCACACCAAGGCATCAGACGTCCGGCCAGGGGATAGAAAGCCTGCGGCGACGAATACTTGAACCAATTGATACGAGTGAGACCCATTATAGTCGTGGTTACTCCAGCGCAATCCGTAGCGATGTGGCCGTGGCCCAAGGCGCCAATGCGAGGGCCAGTAACAGACCCGCGCCCAAGAGCGAAAGATGCGCGCCGGCGCCGATTCCCGATGCACTGCTCGACACGGCGCCGGCACCGAAAATCAGGACCGGAATAAACAATGGCAACACGAGGAGCGCAATCAGCACACTACTGCCACGCACCCCCAGG
>VFKF01000290.1 GCA_009885705.1 Nitrospira sp.
CTTGGCAGGGTGCTGAAAAAGTCCGCCAGCGTCGTTCCCTGCCTTCGCCGAAGCGGCTTCGCGCAGGCAGGTCGGCTCATCGAAATCCTCAACGTACCCTCTGGGTACGCCTCCGGTTTCGACTTGCCTGCGGCCTTGCTGGACAGACTGTTTGAGCATCCTGCTCAGTGTTCTTCCGTTGTGCCAAATATAGAACCGTTGAATTTTCGTGTGCCAACATAGTTTATCCGCAACTTGCGAGGAGGCCGAGCCATGGCAGATTCCATTCAAGATGAAATTAACAAAGAAGTCGCCGCACACAAGATTTTGATCTACGGCAAGGGCACCAAGCAGATGCCGATGTGCGGGTTCACGCGAGAGACGATACAGTTCTTTGATAAGTACGGATACCCGTTTGAACTGATCGATGTCCTTTCTCAACCGAGCAAGCGGGAAGCGCTCGCAAAAATGACCAACTGGCCGACGCTCCCCAAGGTGTTCATCGACGGGCAGTTTTACGGCGACACCGACGTGCTGGACCCGATGGCGGCCAAAGGCGAGATTGAGCCGCTGCTGAAAAAAGCATTCGGCAAGTAGACAGGGAGTTTGTCTTTTAGCCTCCTCAATCGCCGCCGAGCTGTTGGGGCTATTGAGGGGCCAGCCTCAGTTCTAGCCAGGATCCTCCAAATGAGAATTTTTGGAGGCTGATCAGCATCTATTGTTCCAATCGAGAGTTTCAATAGCAAGTTTCAAGAGTAAGTGTTTGAGCAATCGCTGGTTTCTTTCCCTCCGGAAAGCCCGAGTGATGATTGAGGCCTGGCTCAGAGTTGGGGCGAGAGATCAGTCACTATTTGGGGTGCGATACTGCTGGAGCTTGTCAGTAACTATCAGATCGGGCTTCCCTCAACGCAATTGCCAATTTCATTTGTCGTTAGGGTAACAAAGTGGGAAGGTTAACGTCAGTTTTCACTGTGCCAGAGCATTCTGGGTTTTTCTCACATTGAAAAAGGCAGCAATGTTTTTTCAGCGCAGAGGTTACTTCAGCGAGCCCAGTGCGTTGTTACTCCTGATGCTACTGTTGAGCGCAGACTGTGCATTTATTGCCGTTCATATCGCAACGCGTATTGAGCGGCACCTCTTTAATGCCACGCTGCAACTGAATTATGACTTACTCTCCATTGCAACAGACGGGGGTTATTCAGAAATATACCAGTATGTGAAGTATTTCTGGGTGATCATTCTGACGATTTACCTTTCCCGAATAGCACGTATACCAAACTATCTCCCATGGACAGTACTGTTCTCATATTTTCTTTGTGACGATGCCCTGTCGATACATGAGAGAATCGGGGCATTTGTAGGAGAGAATCTAAATTTTGTGCCTCCCTTCAATCTGCGGTTGCAAGACTTTGGGGAACTGGCCGTCACAGTGATTGCAGGGGTGGGAGTGATGCCCTTACTGCTATGGTCTTATTGGGGTGGATCTAGCTCCTTTAAGAAGATTGCACAAGATATGCTGCTTCTCGTTCTAGCCTTAGTGTTTTTTGGTGTGTTCGTTGATATGGCGCATCAGGCAATTAGACCGGGATGGAAAGTGGAATTTCTCATGGGGATCATTGAAGACGGTGGTGAAATGGTAGTCATGAGTCTAATCGTCTGGTATGTGTTTCTGCTATCCGTGCATAAGGGAATTCCGAATTCACATCTCTGCGATCTTTTCCGTATGCCCCTATAGGAAGGCTTTGTTTGACGGTAATTCCACTACGGTTCATCCCGCCCAGTGAGTGGATCCCTAGGTGGGTCTTGCCCAAATCAGCACTCCGTAATGCTCCATCATTCGATTGGATCTGTCGATTCTGATGCTATGTCCACCTCCCCGGTCCATGCAGGACCATGTAGTAGAGGTGGTCTCAGTTTCAAAGGGGCGAGATGTCACGATTCTATGGGTTGTTGTAGCGGAACTCGAATCAGGCCGCGTAGAACGGTAGGTATTTCTTGCTGACCGTATGAAACGTCCCGACCAGGCCACGCTTGAAAATCGATCAGCAGCCTTCGATGGTATTGGTATGCACCGCGCCAACCACATACTTGCTCCTGAGCGGGATTGATCACTTTTCATCTTTTTGCCTCCGGCGGAGGCCAGTTCATTTCTGTGTGTCTGCCGCAGTAGTAGCAGGAGAGGCGGTAGCGGCCTTTGCGGCGAGGGTTCGGCAACGAGGTGAAGGTGATGGGGGTGTCGTCGAAGGGGCAACTGGGTTGCTCGTGTAGGAGATGTACCTCTGCCATCATCGTGATCGAAGCGTCGTCCCAGGGAGGAGTCGTCTGTTCTTTGCCGGTAATCTGTTCCTTTGTATGGCACAGTTCACATTCGGCTTCGTAGGTCTTGATCCGGGCGAGATGGGGCGTGTGGTCGGTGACGTCCATCGCGCCGCCGCAGCCTGGCTTGGTGCAGGTCACATGTTCATGTTGTAGGGCCTGAATGAATCGACGCTGAGTCTCGCGTTCTTGCTCGGACAACATATTTCTCCCTTTCCTAGATTCCCCATCCGCCACTAATTTGGATATTGGCTCCATTTACGTACCGGGCTTCGTCGCTCAGTAAATATCTTACTGCGGCCACTGTGTCGCTCACCTCGCCGATATAGCCGGCGGGGATGCGTTTGGTCATGCCGGTGAGTTCTTCCGGCGGCGCGCTGCCGGAGTCGATGAAGCCTGGCGAAATCGCATTGACGGTAATGCCGTGTGGCGCCAGCAGTTTGGCCAGGGTGCGAGTCAGAATCAAGACGCCGGCCTTGGCGATGTAATGGGCCGTGACGTCCGGCTGTGAAATCATCTGATCGGCGTTAGCCATGCTGAAGTTGATGATGTGCCCGGATTTTCGGGCCTTCATGCCCGGTGCGACGGCTTGCGCTAGATAGAAGATCGGATGGAGGTTGCCGTCGAACATCTCGTTCCAGCCTTCGACGGTTTCGTCGAACAGGTTCACGCGATGGTAGGGCCCTGCGCCGTTGATCAGGGCGTCGATCCGTCCCCACTGCTGTTCAACCTGGGCCACGAGACCTTTGGCCGCCTGAGCGTCCGACACGTCGCAACGAATCGAGAGTGCCCGGCCACCGAGACTGGTGATGGACTCGGCTGTGGCTCTGGCCTCTGCGTCGCTGGTGCGATAACAGATGGCGACCGACCACTGCTGGGCCGCCAGATCGAGCGCGATCCCCCGTCCAATGCCTTTGGCCCCGCCTGTGATGAGGGCCACTCTCTCTGCCATTTGTGGTCTCCCTAGTAACGATGAGTGTAGAACGAAGAACTAAAGACTATGCTCAGTCAGCGTTCGTTCATCGCTCATAGCTCAGTGTTCATCGTTTCTTTGCCGTCATCGCGTCTTGAGTCTGGTCGCGAGCAGCTGCAAGGTGCCGGCTGTTCGCATGGAAAAGGTCCGGTCTTGCTTGGGTTTCTTATTGTCTTCTTGGCATTCTGTGGTGAGAGTTTGCAAGTCTGCGATGGTATCCACGTCGCGCCAGGCGGTGGTGAGTCCGACGGATAAGCCCAGCGTATTAGCCTTCTGCTGTGTGACGGCGAGGACTTGATCGGTGGACCAGGGTACTCCGGTAAAGAGCTTCTCTGTTGGCTGTTTGAGACCGATCAAATAGTACCCGCCATCGAGAGCCGGCCCTAAGACCAGGTCCGAGCGGCCTAGGAGCGCAAACGCTTCTTGGTACACCGAGAGCGGCAAGGTCGGGACATCGGTCCCCACAATGATCACCTGCTTATAGCCTTTCGCGAAGAGATCGACCGAGGTGCGGTGCATCCGCTGGCCGAGGTCCTCTCCTACTTGATCGAGCAGGTGGACGCTTTGCCGTTCTTCCATAATTTTGAAGAACACCAGCTCAGAGGAGGGCGAGCAGGCCAGGTAGCGATGGAACGGGAGCTGCAGTTTCGCCACGGCGAGTTTGGATCGTTCCAGCATGTCGAGCACGAAGCTGCCGTGCAAGGTGGCTGCCTCGTCAGGCGTCAGTGGCGGGCAGAGCCTGGTCTTGACCTCACCGGGGATCGGAGCTTTGGCAAAGATCACCAAGGCCGTATGAGGCGTCAGGCGCGAGGCATCAGGCGATTGAGCGGCAGTCTGTTTCATCGTTATCTCACTATTCCATACCATCGATTGAGTGTATGAGGGGGCACCCCGATCCAATAAAGAAATCGCAGTGTCCACATCAGGAGGATTGTCGGCAATGGTCCCTGCTGCTCCCAGCGACGGAAGGAGGTGGTTACGGTCGTGGTCAGGGCCGCAGTCGCGCCCCTTCGTTTAAGTCTACGGGAGAAATCGATATCTTCCATCAACGGCACATCGGCGAAGCCTCCCATCTGTTCGAAGACGAGACGGCGGACGAAGAGGGCCTGGTCGCCGGTGGCGATGCCGCTTACTCTGGATCGCCAGTTCATCATGCTGCTGATGATGGAGCCCCACCTCGATGGACGATCGAATCGGACGTCGAACCGACCGCCCACCATATCGTGTCTGGCCATCGCCGTCTCGATCACGGTCTTCGCATTGTCTGGAAGCTGCGTGTCGGCGTGGAGAAACAATAAGATTTCCCCCCGGCTGGCCTTTGCGCCTTCGTTCATCTGGCGAGCCCGCCCGCGTGGGGCAGGCACCAGTCGAATAAGACTGGGTGCTGAGGACTGAGTGTTGAGTCGGAAGGATTCGACGAGTGCAGGAGTCTCATCGCTGCTCCCTCCCTCCACCACGATCAGCTCATCGAAGCCGAGGGCTGCGGTCTGTGCCAGGGTGGCCATGATCGTCCGTTCTTCGTTGAGCGTCGGGATGATGACGGAAATCGTCATCGCCATGGCTGTTAGCAGGCCACAAAAAAGTTATGTTGGCGCGCCAGGACTTCGCTGGCTCGCATGCGTGGCGCAAGAGGAGCCTGTTCCCACAGGATGCTTAAACAGGCTGTCCAGCAAGGCCGCAGCGAGTGAAGGGCCGAGGCGTACCCTTTAGGGTACGTTGAGGGTCTGAACGAAGCGACCTGCCTGCGCGAAGCGCTTCGGCGGAGGCAGGGAACGACGCTGGCGGACTGTTTCAGCATCCTGTTAGGCAGGTTTCTTCGGTTCGTTGAACATGAAATACATGACGACTACTACGGTCGACCAAAACACCACTTGTTTGTGCCAGAAGAGGACTTCTCCATAGTGGAAGAAGATGGCTGCAAGCAGAAGGGAAGCCCCGATGACACTGTAGCGGAGGGTCATGTTTTCGACGACCGCATTGGCCCAGACCGCGACCCCGCCGAAATAAATTAGGAGAGGGATGACGTCGATCTCGAAGCCCCCGCTGATCGAGAGGAACACGTCCAGGAAGCCGAGGAAAATCAGAGCGGTGCCCACGATCATCCCGGCGACACGCATTTGATTGTCGCTTCCGGAGTCGTCCTCTGATTCTGGGCGCACCGGCTTGTTGGTTGGGTCTAGCTGCATGGTCAGATGGTTCCTCGCTATTCGTGAAACGTGAAAGGTGAAACGCGAAACGTCTGGACTCTGAGCGAACGACGCGTCACGAGATACGCTTCACGAGTGTTGGGCATCCGGCTATACCTTGAAATGCTTGCTCAGGGTCAGTCCCTGGCGCTGATACGAAGACCCAAGTGCCGAGCCATAGAGTTGACCGGGGCGCGCGAGCATCCTGTCGTATACAACCTTGAAGAAGGTTTGTCCATCATGGATCAGGAATGGGACGTCGTGGGGGCGGACTTCCAGCACGACTTGGGTGCCGTGCAACTCGCCTTGGCCGTACCCGAATCCCGGATCGAAAAACCCCGCGTAGTGGGTTCGCAACTCGCCACAGGCTGCTTCGAAGGCAACCATCTCGGCCGCGTAGCCGGCCGGCACACGGATCCGTTCTTTCGACGCGAGGATGTAAAACTCTTCTGGCTCCAAGAGGAGGCTGTCCTGGCGATGGCGATAGAGGGGCTCCCAAAAGTCGAGCGCCGCGTAGTGGCCGACCTTGGAAAGATCAATGACGTGACTATTCTTCTTCGCTCGATAGCCGATAATCGGCGAAGCGCTTCGGTCGTCGCCCTTCAGGTCGATGCGGAGAAACAGGCCGCGGTCCGTGCGGAAATCGCGGGTGGCCAGCGCCTGCTTTGTGGGGAGGTTGTGGTAGAGCAGGGGCTCCCGTTTGTGGAGCGTTTGCAACGACCGGTCCGGCACGGTCGCGTCGCCGCGCACGAAGCGAATTTGATTGAGCGAGTACCCGGTCTTCACCTTGATCGTGAACGAGCGGGGGACGATCTCCAGATAGAGGGGGCCGGTATAGCCGGCTCGGATTTCATCGAATCCCGTGTTGAGATCCGTCACGACGCGGGTAAAAACGTCCAGCCGTCCGGTCGTACTTTTGGGATTGGTTCGTGCCCGGATGGTCTTGGGTAAGGTTACCCGTTCCAGCAGCGGCACCAAATAGACATGGCCTTTTTCGAGGATCGCTCCTTCGGTCAGATCCATCTCGTACATCACGAGATCGGACTGATAGAAGTCCAGGACGTTGAGCCGGCTCGTAATATCGGACAGTTCCGGCAAAAAGCTGCTGATCAACCGATAGGCCTTGCGCCCGAGCCGCAGGTCGAGGCTGGCCGGCTGAATTTGGCGATCTTCGATCGGTACGTCGGCCTGAATGGCCCCGCTTGCGATCAGTTGCTTAATTTGTTGGTAGGGCAAAATGCCTTGTGTGGTTCTGGTACTCACAGGTCGTCGTGCTCTCCATTACTACATGAGTTCAGTGAAGGCCCTGCGCTGACCATCGGCAGCTCGCGGGGCGACCCCTGTTTCGGCTGAGGATAGTGGAAGGCCTTGCCCTCATAGTTTTTCAAGAGGACGCCCTCGGCATCCATGTGCACCATATAGTCGCCGGGAAGCAAGGGGATCTTGCCACCGCCGCCCGGTGCATCGATCACGAAGTGCGGGACCCCCATTCCGCTGGTATGGCCCTGCAACGACTTGATGATATTCAGCCCCGTTTCGACCGTGGTGCGGAAGTGATTCGTGCCTTTGGTCAGGTCCGCTTGATAGAGATAGTAGGGCTTGATGCGCGCGAGCAGGAGCTGATGCATCAAGCGCTTCATGATCTCAGGATCGTCGTTGACGCCTTTGAGCAGCACGGTTTGCGCGCCAAGCGGCACGCCGGCATCGGCTAACATCCCACAGGCCGCTTTGACGGCCGGGGTGAGTTCATCCGGGTGATTGAAATGCAGATTCATATAAATAGGATGATACTTCTTCACGATCGCACAGAGTTCCGGAGTGATCCGTTCCGGTAACGTGCCGGGTACCCGCGATCCCAGGCGAACCAATTCCAAATGTGGAATGGTGCGCAGGGCCTTGAGGATCCGCTCCAGTAAATGATCAGGCAGGAGCAGAGGGTCGCCGCCGGAGAGGATGACGTCGCGCACTTCGGTATGTTCCCGCAAGTAGGAGATGGCCTGGTCGAGTTCGCCTTTTTTGAGGAAGCCGGGTTTCCCGACCAGCCGCTTTCTCGTGCAGAACCGGCAATAGATCGGGCACTGATTCGTCACCATGAGCAGGACGCGATCCGGATAGCGGTGGACGAGGTGCGGGACCGGGCTCATGAGATCCTCTTCGAGCGGATCGTCTTCCGCCTCGAAGTCGTCCATTTCGGCGATATCGGGAACCACCTGTTTCCAGATGGCGTCGCCCTTTGCCTTAATCGTCGCCATCACCGTGGGGGTAATGCGCATCGGATAGTCGCCCACGATGGCTTCGATTTCTTTCGCATCGACACCGAGCTGCGCCGCCAAGTCTTTGGGTTTCACGATGCTGTCGGCGAGTATGCGTCTCCAAGCTTCCATGCGGTCTCCTTTGCGGTCGAGTGGATCGGCAGGTCTGTTGCAAGATGCTGAAACAGGCCGCCAGCTTCGTTCCCTGCCTCCGCCGAAGCGCTTCGCGCAGGCAGGTCGCTTCGCTCAGAGGCTCAACGTACCACAAGGATACGCCTCCCCTCTTCGCTCGCTTCGGCCTTGCTGAACGGCCTGTTAGCCGTCGGATATCCGGTCCTGACCGTACGTCTTGTCCAAATAGTCGAGAATGTCGTCGGTTTCCGTCAACACCAGGTCTCCATCCTTGAGGACGGGAACAAAGTACTGGCCTGAGACCTCGTGGACGACTTTGCGCATCGGCCGGATGTCGGGCACGATGACCTGCTCGTAGTCGATGTGGAGGTCCGCCAACTTGTCGCGCACGACTTCACAGTCGGGACACCAGGCAACATGATAGAGAGTTAATGGCATATCGTTAACGATGAGCTATGAACGATGAATGCTGAGTAGAAAAGTTTCGGATGTTCATCGTTCTGAGTTCGTCATTGTACCGCACGGCACCATGACGGCGTCCTTCATTCCGTGGATCACTTTCTTGTCCGATGAGCAGACCGTTGCCAGGATACCAGCCAGCTCGATGGTTTCGCCACTCACGAAATAATAGGGGGAGAGCCTGGCACGGCCGGACATCCGGTTCATGTCGCCGCTGATGGGATCGAAGTACTCGAGGTCGTACAGGCGGCCCTTATGAAACTCCTGCAGGATATAGGGCGTTTTGGGAAAGGCGGCCAGGGCTTTGTCGATGGCCGCAGTCCATTCGTGTTGTGGCATATCGTGGCCAACCGATACTCCTCGGCTGCCCCAGGCGAGTTCGGAGAATCCCGATGGCTTGATCACGAAGTGCCGTTCTTTCTGGGTGGCCGTGGCCAGATCGCGCCAGTTCATCACGGCCCGTCCGCCCATCGCCAAACCTGGAATTGTGGCGGATGGAGGGATCGGCGCAGGATCGAGAATCCACGTACGCGGCATGATCGTCGTCAGATGCAGGAAGACCTCTTGTCCCAAGGCCTGCTCCCAGAAGGGTCGCAGGGCAGGGTGATGGAGCAGGGCAAAGGCGAGTTTTTCTTCCAACGCCGGCTTATAGGGCGGCGTGACGGCGACCCGGTCCTTTTTGACCGCATATTGGACCAGTTCTGACTTGGGAATATTGAGCAGGTCGAATAACTCGTAGAAGCGATAGATCAAGGCGATCGGCTGATCGATTCCCTCGTGGATGATCCGGAGGCCTTCTTCCGTGAATCGAACTTGTCGAGGCTCCACGCAATAGGCGTCGACCCCGATCGCTCGCAGTCGGGCTGTGAGCCACGTCATTTCCGGCCGATAGTCTTTGGCTTCCTCTGACAGCAGAATCGCGATGCAGCCGGTATGTGGGGCGACCTGGGCCGTCAACATAGCCGCAAATCCTTGCACCATCCCGTCGGGACCTCCCACGAGCGACAGCCCATCGGTCTGCGCATCGGCATAGAGCGACGAGAGGCAGGCCGTCATGCCGATCCCGCCTGGGACTGAGTCGAGTTCGGTGATGACCATGCCATCCTGGGTGGGGATGACGTCCGGCCGGATGACGGCGGGAATGTGATCGCGAAATCGCTTCATCCGGCTGTACGCGATCAGCCCTTCCGGCTTGCCTTGGTCGAGGTACCCCGCGACCCAAGCCGGCTGGAGGCCTCGCACACTGTCGAGGTAGAGGCGGTTCAGCGCCCGATAAAACGAGAGGAGCTGCGGGCCAAGCCGGTGAAAAAAATCTAACTGCTCTTGGGTGATGGTGAGTGGCGTGGTGGCGATGCGCCAGGTCGTCGTCGCGGCCACCGCTCCGGGAACCGGTTCTTGTCCTGGCAGAGCCGGAAAGAGACCAGCGTGGCTCAGTTGGTCACGGATGATCGCGCAGCGATGAAGGAGGTCGGAGGTAGCCAAATCAGACAGAGGGGGTGTCCATGTCAATGAGAGCCTTTCAAGCGAGGCCGATGAACTCTACCACGAGGATTTAGGATCGTACAAGGGGCGAGGGGCGCAAAGGAGAAGAGGCCGTGGAGACTGACGCAAGGTCACGGCAACAAGTGCCGATGGAGCAGATACATGGAGGCAATATTTTGCGGCAGATGATGAGGAGGGACGCAGTGAAAAGGTGACAACCCCTTGGGCACTCCAGCAGAATGGTGCTAGTATAAGCCGCGTATCGATTGGAATCCTCCCATGTCCGACTGTACCGATCAACGGCTGAGCCCTTCCGTGACATTACCGACCGCGTTGCCACAACTCGTGCCGAGCCGTAGCTGTCTCCAGTGCGATGTCTGTTGTCGCTTTCCGGACCCAGACAGTCCCCTGCGTCCCTATTTTACCGGGGACGAAATCACCAGCGCCTTGGCTGGTGGTATGGAGGAAACGGCCTTTCCCGATCGGGGAGGATCGCAGGTGGCTCTGGTGCCAGTCCCTCATGGAGAGGGCTATCTCTGTCCGGCATTCGACTCAACAACGTCACAGTGCCGCATCTATGAGCAGCGCCCGCTCGATTGTCAGCTCTATCCATTGGCGCTGATGTGGAACGAAGCACACGACCAGGTTCTGTTGGGGTGGGATACGAAATGTCCGTTCATGCGAGAGGAAATTCCTGGGGAGATCCAGCATCATGCCGACCGGGTGATGGCGTTGCTCGATCAACCGGGTATCCGTGAAGAGCTTGTTACCCATCCTCGGCTCGTCGGACGGTTTCAAGAAGACGTGATTGTACTGGCTTCCCTTCCGGATATGACAGCCGCAGTCGCCGCTCGGTGGGGAACCCTGTCACTGCAGCGTTTGACGGTGGACGATATCCCTCGACTGTCGATGGCCCTGGATCGGTCAGGATTCGGCGGGCCTCAATCGCCTGCCGCCTATTCGCCGGTCTATCACTATATGAGTAACGGGCTGTTGGCCTATTGGTGGATGGAACTTCAGGGGGCTTTGTGCCTCTTTGCGCAATCGCCGGACGGGTGGTTCATGCTCCTGCCTCCTCTGGGGCCAGGCTCCATCGACGTGCCATTGTCTGCCGCGATGGAGCTGTTGCGGCGCTGGAACGGCGACTCGTCGGTCAGCCGAGTTGAGAACGTGTCGGCCCGGTTGGCACCAGAGTTTGAGCGGCTAGGATATCGTCTGGCGCCCAAGGAGCCGGACTATCTGTACCCTGCGGCGGACCTCGCAGCTCTGGCGGGCGACAGATATAAATCTCAGCGCGCATTGTGCAATCGGTTCGAGCGAGAGCAGACTTGTGAGGTGGACCGCTATCAGCTTGGCGACCGTGAGGGCTGTCGTGCACTCCTCGGAGATTGGTCACGCCAGAAGCAGGCAGAAGGGCTTGAGTCGTTCGGCGAGATGCTGTTGGCTGATGCGGAGTCGGTGCATGAAGTCTTGTGGTCGCATGCGCCGGCCCTTCAGATCATGGGGACGGTCGTCAGGATTCAGGGCCGGATCTGCGCTTATACCTTCGGCTATTGGTTGACGGACGCGACATTCTGTGTCCTCCTAGAGGTGGCGGATCGGACTCTTCCCGGTCTGGCGCAATATCTCTTTCGTGAGACCTGTCGGATGGCTGTATCGAAAGGGGCCGATTCGATCAATACGATGGATGATGCGGGGCTCCCCGGCCTCCGTGCCTCCAAACAGGCCTATCATCCCTCTCAACTGATTCCCAATTTTGTTGCTTCCCCGGCGCGTGAATCATGAAGACGTCAATGGCCCTCTCATTTCTCGATCTGCGCCGCTATCGCTGGCTGCCCTATCTCATTATTGCCATGTTCCTGCTTGCGTTTGTGGCCGGCGTCCGGTTGATTCAGTTCGTGGAATCCCGCCTGGTCGTGGCGACAGGGGAAGAGCTCACACTCGCCGCGGCGGAAGTGGCCGAGAAAACCGATCGAATGTTGTTCGAACGACAGGGCGACGCCCTCATGATGGCCCGCGCTTTTTCGTTGCGTGCCTCGGATCCGAGATACCTGTCCGAGTATTTGAAGTGGATGAAGACCGCCTATTCCCCGGTGTATCTGTGGCTCGCGGTCACGGATAGTCAGGGCACGATTGTGGCGGCGACAGAGTCCGCGCTGGCAGGGCATGACTATAGCCAGGCCCCATGGTTTGTGGCCGCGCGTGCGACGCGACAACTGGATGTGGCCGATGTGGCAGCCCATGAGGCGGACAGTGGTGTCGATGCCATTGCCCTTACGGCTCCGATTCTCGACTCGCAAGGCACGTTCATGGGCGTCGTGACCACGAGGGTGGGAATTCCATTTTTGGAGGAGGTCACCACCAGGACTATTCGCGCGCTTGAAGATCGACAGGGCGGGGGTGGGCGAGTCGAATATCAAATGGTGACGCAGCAGGGCAAGGTGTTTGTCGATTCGATGGTGTCCTCTTCGGAGAATCTCAATCTCAAGACCATGGGGCTCCCGTCGGTGCTGCTGAGTGAGGCTGGAGAACCGGGGTTTATCGAAGAAGAGCATTTGCGCCGGCATGTCCAGGTGGTGACAGGTTATGCGAAGACCCAGGGGTTTGGAGAGTTTGTCGGGTTGGGCTGGACGGTTCTGGTGCGCATGGATCGGCAGGATATTTTAGCGCCGATTCACACCTTCATGTGGAAAGCCGGCATCATTGGTGCAGTGGTCTGGATTCCCATGTTGGTGTTGTTGCTCTGGTCTACGGCACGATTGCGCGCCGAGCATCGACAGGCGCAACAAGAAAGTGCCTGGGCGAAAGCTGCCGAGACAGCGCTGCTCCAAAGCCAGGAGCGAAACAGGGCCATCGTCGATACCGCGCTCGATGGGGTGATCACGATCGATTCGACCGGCATTGTGACCGATTGGAACGCGCAGGCTACAGCGATTTTCGGATGGTCTCGCGAGGAAGCGCTCGGAAGGGCTCTGGCAGAAACCATTATTCCTGAGCGGGATCGTCAGGCGCACGAACGGGGGATTCGTGAGTTTCTCCGGACAGGGGCTGGCGCAATTCTGAACCGCCGGATTGAAATTATCGCGCAACACCGGAACGGCTGGGAGCTTCCTGTCGAGCTGGCGGTGTCTCCGGCTAAGATCGGGGATGCCTATATTTTCAGCGCCTTCATTCGGGACATTACCGACCGTCGCAGGGCTGAGCGGCGCCTGGCATCTCAGTATGCGGTGACTCGAGTCCTGTCCGAGTCGACGACTCTGGAAGAGGCGGTTCCGAAAATCATTCAGGCTGTTGGGGAGAGTTTGGAATGGGATCTGGGCGTCTTCTGGCGGGTGGATAAGGCGGCCGGGTTGTTGCGCTGCCTCGATCAGTGGACATCGTCATCCGTGCAAGCCGATCCGTTTACGATGGTGACCTGGCAGCAGGTGTTTCTCCGGGAAGAAGGCTTACCCGGGCGTATTTGGGCCAGCGGCAAGTCGGCTTGGGTGACAGACGTTGCGCTGGATACGAATTTTCCTCGTGGCGTCCAGGCTCAAGAGGCTGTGCTCCACGGGGCGTTTGGATTTCCTGTGCTCGTCGGGAGTGAGATCGAGGGTGTCATCGAACTCTTCAGTCGTCAGGTCCGTCAGCCCGATGACGAGTTGTTGCGAATGGTGGAAGACATCGGCCTCAAGATCGGCCAGTTCGGTGAGCGGGCTCGAACGGAAGGGGTGCTCCGGGAAACCGA
>VFKF01000437.1 GCA_009885705.1 Nitrospira sp.
CATGAGCAGTCGAATCACCTCCACCGCGCGACCGATCGCCCCGACCAACGTTGCCGACATGGAAACTCGTCCCTCACGAACCGCGATCATGCAATCTTCGATCGGATGAGCCATATCGCCAACGACTTTAAATCCGATCGTATGTGCAGACCCCTTCAGCGTATGGGCGGTGCGATAGAGCATCTGGACGGTCTCTCCGTCCTTGGAGTCATGACGCAGACGATGCAGGAGCGACTCAATGGCCTGCAGATACTCCTCCGCTTCCGGAGAGAAATACGACAAGACCTCGGGATCGAGAGTCGGAACGAGATAATCCGGTGTCAATACGGTTGCTTCTGATGGAACCAGAGCAGGCACAGACTGGAATAATGTAGCCACTTCCTCTTTCCATCGGGCACTCACAGATGGGTCTTCAGCGCCGCCTTTGGCAACAATTTTCAATTGAGACTCGAACGAGATCACCATCCCGCGTAAGGCCTCCAATGCTTTCGGCCAGCGTGCGGCTTCGATAGACGGAGCCTCTTCCAAGGTCGATTCTAGCAATGCCCCCAACAGGGCCAACCCCTCGTATCCATACAGTCCTGACGCCCCGCGAATTTTATGGGCCCACACATACTGCTCTTGCAGTTGTGCGGGTGTCGGCGTCGTCCCGTCTGACGGATGGAATGCCTTAGTGAGGATGTCCATCGCTTCCGACGCTTCAGCGACGAAAATATCGACAAGGCCGTCTCGGTCAAGTTCGGAGCTCATCCCAATCCTTTCTTACCCGGAGCATCCAGAGGATGCTCCGGGAAGCCGACCTAGACCAATTTAAACTGGGCGACGGAAGACGTCAGCCCTTCGGCGAGCTTCGCCATATCTTCGACGGTCACGCGCGCAGAGTCCGTGACTTTTTGCGTCGCCGCGGCACCGCCGGAGAAGTCCTTAATCGAGCGGCCTACCTGGTCCGTCGACGCGGTCTGGGTGACCGCCGCGCTGGCGATGGTCTGTGCCAACTCTGACGAACGTTGGGCAATTCCTGAAATTTCGTTGAACACTTCACCGGTACGCAGCGCCGAGGCCGATCCGGCTTCCACCGCCTGCGTTTCCTGTTCCATCGCGACCACCGCGTCTTGCGTTTCTGTCTGAATCACCTTCACAAGATCGGCAATTTCGCGCGTCGCTTGCGTCGAGCTTTCGGCCAGCTTTCTGACCTGATCGGCCACGACCGCGAATCGGGCACCGGCCTCGCCGGCGCCGGCTGCCTCGATGGCTGCGTTCAACGCGAGCAAATTCGTCTGATTCGCGATATCCCGAATCGTCGACACGATCTGCGAAATTTCCAAGGACCGGTCGCCCAGCGCCTTGACCTGCTTCGACATACGTTGCACGGCTGAACGAATACTGTGCATGTCTTGCACGGTTTCTTCCACGGCCACTCGTCCGCGCTCCGTCGCTTGCAGCACTTGCTTGGCCGATTCCGAAGAGGCGCCGGCGGTTTCTGCAACCTGCCGCATGGATGTGGCCAATTGTTCGACCGCGCCCAGCGTCTTGGTGGATTCGTCCGCTTGATGCTTCGCGGTTCCGGCCATCTGTCCTGCGCTTTCCCGAAGGGTCCCGGCTGATTTGTTCACACGTTCGGCAGCCTCTCGAACCTGCTTCAGCAACTGTCCGAACCGGGTCACCATGAGGTTGAACCCGTCCGCAAGATTGCCGAACATATCTGCCGTCACTTCACCGCGTTTCGTCAAATCTCCTTTACCGACGTCCGAGACCAGGACCAGGAAGCTCATCAAACGTTTCTGCATGTCGTCGCGCTCGGACTCCGACGTCACCAGGGCCGTAATGCGGTCCAACATGGCATTGAACGAAGCGGCCATCTGTCCGAGTTCGTCCTTCGACGTAATCTTGGCGCGAGCTTGGTAGTTGCCGCTTGCCGCCAACTGAGCGACGTGCGCAACCTGTCCAATACCCAGCGCCAATTTATGCGCCACCCAGTAACCAATCGACAATCCCAACAACACCGCGACCACCCCGCCGATCACCAATGCAAGGGTTGCGTTTGCAGCGAGCGACTTTGCCTCAGTGCTGAGGTCCTTGGCGACCTCCTGCATCGTCTTAATCTGCTCTGAGTGACGGCTGCTCACTTCATCGAAGGCCGGCGCAATACTCACCGTCAGGGCTAGTTGCCCCAATTCACGCATCTGTTGCGCCTGTCCAGGTGACAAGGCTTTCGACTCAAAGCTTTCTGCGATAGCGGCGACTCCAGCCTCCGACTGTTGAAAGAATGCGGCAATCGCGCCTTTGAGCTGCACGAGGTCCTTGGCTTCATCGCGGCCGGAACTCGAAGTGCGCAAGTTTGACGTCTCGTATTTGGCAATCAACTGATCGACCTGTTGCCGGTACGGCCCGATCTTGGCCACGTCGACTTTGAAGTCAGCAGCGCGAGGCGCTCGAGCAAGGTCCTGAAGCGTCTCATGATACTTATTGATGTTGAACAACATCGTATTGAAATCGATCAGCGGCAGGGTGTAGTCGGCGTAAATCGTGTCAGTCTGTTGGCTGATGCGTTTGTTGGTCCACACACCCAACGAGCTCATGATCACGATGATGACGCTGACGATGCCGAAGGCCGTCAACAGCTTCGTCTGTGTTTTTAAGTCCTCAAACCGTTGCAATACAGTAGGCCTCGCCATGGGAACCTCCTCCTTCTAGCTAGCTAGCGATCGATGCATTCATGTCGTGAACTGCCTGGCATAGTGACGTGTCCGCATACTTATCCCGCGCTCTCGAAGTGCGAGAGTACCGCTGCGGTTTCTAATACTCCTCGTAACCGGTCCTCGAGTTTGACCACCGTCGACACAAAGGGAAACTCGGCCTCCCCCGTGCCGGTCGGGGCCGGCATGAATTGGTCCTTTGAGAGGGTGCGGATTTCCGGCACCGTATCGACCAACACACCCACCTGCCAATTTCCATGTTTCACGACGACGGCATATTGCAACGTGGTCTCTGCCTCGAGCGAAAACATCATCCGCAGATCGAGCAACGGAATGACCGTTCCCCGCAGGTTCGTCACTCCCACCAAGCCGGACGGCATCCCGGGAACCGGTGTGATGGATTCCACGACAAACACTTCGCGTACGCTTCGCAGGTCGATCGTGAAGAGTTCCCCGCCCATGGAGATGATGGCGGCACGGATGGTCGCCGATCCAGACGAATGACCCGGGCCGACTCCTGAGCTGGAAGCGCCAGACGCAGGCCTGCTGGAATCTACGGTCATGACATGCTGCATCGATGCCATAGCCTTAGCCCATCACTCGCTTAATCGCCGCCAACAGCTCTTCGTTTTTGAATGGCTTCACGATATGCCCGTTCGCCCCTTGCTGCTGCCCCCAGAACTTATCGCTCTCATTGCCTTTCGAGGTGCAGAGAATGATCGGGACATTCTTGCAACGCTCATCGCCCTTCAAGTCACGGCAGGCTTGGAACCCATTGCGGCCCGGCATCACGACATCCATCACGATGAGATCAGGCTTCTCGCTGGCCACTTTGTCTTCGAGCTTGTCGGTATTAGGAAAGGACACGACCGTGTGGTTGGCCGCCTTGAGACATCCTTCAATCAACTGCAGCTCGGCGTACGAATCATCGACCACGACAATCTTGCTCATCTTGCGCGCTCCTTTGGTAATGTAACGTGAATGCGTGTTATCCCGTATCCCGGTCAGGCCAAATCAGTTGACGCTATTTCAGCGGCAGCACCACGCTGATCGCCCCGGCCAACTCCCCTTCTTTCCAACCCTCTTTCTTCATGCCGGTCACATCACGCTCTCCTTTCGGTGAACCGTGACAACCCAGGCAGGTCGGACCGGCATATTCCGGGTCCATCATGCGAAGCACCGGCTTGCCATCGACCATCGTATTCCGGACATAGGATTGGCCTTTGGGGTGACGAGGATCGTTGAACATCCGCAAAACTTCCGCTTCAAAGTCATCCGGCTTATTATTGGCATTCCGGTAGTCGATCCCCGTCAGCTTCATACGGACACCTGACTTCTTGTAGAACTGCTCTCCGACTCTCCTGGCAAACACCGCAGGGATGAATCCTTTGAAGGAGATACCAGGCTTGTTGATGATCGGCTGGGCTTCATCCACCACTTCCTTCTCCGCTTGGACTAAGGCGAGATAAAGATTCGCTTGCGGCACGACGTTGGGAATCCGCAGATCGAGTTTCGTGGTTTTTTTAAACCGCTCCACGACCTGGCTCGCCATGTAATCGCCGGTAAACCCCTTATCGGCCTTGGCCGGGTCATTGATATTCTTCATCTGTTCCGACAGGACACCACGGCCGATCTTGACTAACTCGATGAGATGTTCAGCTACTTCCGCCTCATTCCCAGCCATCACAGGACTGGCATAGAGCGCCAGGACGGTCGCCGTCACCCCGGCTGCGATTCTCCAACTCAGACTTGTCTGTTTCATGCCCTTCCTCCTCCTTGATGCCTCGGAATACGATTCCATCCCATCACTCGCCATCTTGTTCTCTTGATGTCACGCAGCCATCAGTTCTCACCCGTCTATTTCCGCTGAAATATCGCTATTATTGGCTTCATCACACGGCACTAGTGCAAAGGTTGTGCTCGACTGAATACTTATGCAGTCACCACAACAGATACCGTTGAATTATCTCGCTGTTTCGAGTGGTAACTATTCACTCTTGCACAGACATCCTTCCTGCCACTCCAGCACCGAACTGTTCACCTTGTGACAAAATGATGTCGTCCTGGCAAAAAATGACCATCACACATCACAAGCACAGACTTCGGCATCACCATCTGTTTGCTTGAGATGTCCCATTCCCATCGTTTAAGAGTCTGCATCATTCTGCTCAGACCTCTCGCCTATCGAGAAAAGTGTAGCAGACAATATCGATTTGGCATGTCATTCTCTGAATTCCGACCATGCCATCACCGGACACTCGCGCAGGGCTCTGACCTTGAGATCAACGGCACAGGGGAATCAATGAGTAGAGGGCGCCCTCACCAATCTCGGTTGACGAGGCCACGGAAAGAAGAAACTCGAGAGGAATCAAACAAGAATATGAGACGGGGAAGATGAGGCCACTGTACCAACGGTCATAGGTAAGGGGAATCGTATTGAGGAGAAGGTCGACGGTCAGGTAGTGAATCCGGAACCTCAGGCAGGAGGCAAGGCGGATACGGCTAACGCAGCATAGACCAGATCCATATTCAGGTGCTCGTGAAGATGGTCTGCCCATCGATCCAGCTCAGCACGAAGTTGCGTCGTCACCAGTTCAGATTCATGGGAGGAAACAGGCGGGAGCCCTTTCCGACTTCGCGCACGGTTCAACCAGCCACGGCGGAAGCCGGCTTGATCGAATAGGCCATGAATGCTGGTGCCCCAGACCAGGCCATTCTCACTGGCCGCGCCTTCATCACCCGCCGCTTGGCCAGCCCAGGTTTCAGCAGCCTCGATCTGAAAACAGGCCGTGACGGCTCCCCGGCTGGTGCGCCCCATGTGGATTTCATACCCACGGACCGGCACCTGCTGTTCCACCCCTTGGAGCAGAGAGACAGCTTGTACTTGCCGACAGATTTTGGGGGCATCGAGCTCCGTCTTGACATCGAGAAACGCAAACCCCGGCGCGGTTCCTCCCCCCTCCAATCCCTTGGGGTCGGAGATCTCCTGTCCAAGCATCTGATACCCACCGCAAATTCCGACCAATTCGCCCCCTCTGTTCACATGAGTGGTTAACGCAGTCGAAAATCCTGTTTTCACAAGATAATCGAGATCTGCAAGCGTATTTTTGCTTCCAGGAAGTATCACCATGTCCGCTCCTCGAAGATCATCAGGCGATGCGGCAAATCGAAGCGCCACATCCTTCTCAGCTGCCAACGCATTGAAGTCCGTGAAGTTGCTCATGTGAGGCAAGAGTACCACCGCCACATTGATGAGACTGGGTTCAAACTGAACCGAGCGGGAACGAGCGAGATCGAGGCTATCCTCTTGATCCAATCGAAGATCGCGCAGATAGGGAACGACCCCCAACACCGGCAGGCCCGTCCGGGCCTCAAGCATACGGACGCCATCGTCGAAGAGACGCCGATCGCCGCGGAACTTATTCACGATCACGCCGCGCACGCGCGCCCGTTCATGCGGCTCTAACAAATCGAGTGTTCCGATGATCTGGGCGAAGACTCCTCCCCGATCGATATCCGCCACCAAGAAGACCGCCGCATCGGCCAACTCGACCACAGGCCAGTTCACCATATCCCGATCGCGAAGATTGATCTCTGCGGCACTCCCCGCTCCTTCAACGACGATACATTCATACTCGTCAGCCAGCCGCGCATAACAGTCACGAACAATCGTGAAGAGGGTCTCTTTCCGCTCATAGTAGGCAAGCGCATTCAGCGCCTCGTACACCTTGCCCATCACGACGACCTGAGACCGTGAATCCGACTCGGGCTTGAGCAAAATCGGATTCATGTCCACGGTCGGCTCGATCCCACAGGCTTGAGCTTGCAGTGCCTGCGCACGCCCGATCTCTCCCCCATCGAGCGTGACGAACGAATTCAGCGCCATGTTCTGCGCTTTGAACGGCGCGACCCGCAGGCCTCTTCGAGACAAGAGTCGGCAGATCCCTGCGACGATGAGGGTCTTCCCCACATCGGAGCCGGTTCCAAGGATGGCAAGAGCTTTCGTTGGCGTCCCCGAAATCGTCATGGCTTCTTTCCTAGGCTTCGTGGTTTGTGCCGAGCATGCCAACGTACGTAGCGGGCCAGCCCCTCTCTGACTGCCGTCCCAATCACTCGCCCAACGAGTTCACCAAGAATCGTGTGGGTTCCACTATATCGCTGACGAGGCCCATTTCCACTCACCACCACGACTGCGTCTGTTCCCGTTCCCGTGGCTCCAGGACGACCGGTCCAGCTCTTCACCTTGGCCTGCAACAAGACAGCGGTCTTAGCTTCCGTCGCCACCTGCACCATCCCGACCATTGCGGAGACAGACAGACGAGCATTGGTCACAAGGATCACGTTGATCGTCCCCGGCTGCCTATAGCCGCTCATAGATTGTCCCTGCATCACCGGTTCTCCTGCCCGCACGGCATTCGACGTGCCAACTGTGACAAATCCTTCAACCCACATCTCCTCATAGGCCTCTCGCACCGTGACCAAGTCCGCGAGTGAAACAGCCGTCATCAGACCGACGAAGGGATCGCGAATACCAAGCGAAAGGGCGAGCTGACTTAGTGTTCTCGCAGGATCGGCACAGTGCACATTCTTATCACAATCACCCTTCGCCATTGAATTGGCCACGACTTGATGGTTCAAGATATACCTGGCTCGCGTGACCCCACCGGCCTTTGGAGCAGAGGACAGAACGGTCCTCAGTCCTCCAAGATCGACGATAAGCGTCTTTCGGCTGACCCGAAAGGCTGTCTGCATCCCGCGTGTTCTTGGTGTCTTCATGGCTATGGCTTCCTCAAACAGGAGCTAAGGAATGCCAGCAATCGCCGATTGTCTTTCTCCGTTTTGACCGCAACTCTGATCATCTGTGATGTGAGGCCTGGCATCGTTGAACAGTCTCGAACCAGAATCCTCTCAACAGCTAGACGATCCGTCACCTCGGCGGCAGTCGTTGTGACTGGAAGCTCCAGCAGCACGAAGTTGGCGGCCGAAGAGTAGACTCTCAGACCGGCTAACGAACGGAGACCTCGCATGAAGCGTGACCGTTCGCTCTTCATATATGCGCGGCTCTTGGTTGCATAGGCCCGATCTCGGAGCACCGCGCAAAATATTTCTTGAGCCAATGAATTGACCGACCAAGGAGGCTGACGATCTCTCACCCGTTCAACGGCTTTGCTTGCGCCAACCAGATAGCCGATTCGCAGTCCGGGCATGGCATAAAACTTCGTCAGACTGCGTAGCACGATCATATGCGGGTACTCGCGCAACATCGGCAGGACAGACTGAGTCGGACAATAATCGATAAAAGCTTCATCCACGATCAACCAACTCTGCCGCCGCTCGGCAGCTTCAGCAAGCTCACGTACCGCCAGCCGGTTGAGCACCTGACCGGTCGGATTATTGGGATTGCACAGAAAGACGGCGTCGAATCGTGAGCGTTTACCGGAAAGTTGCCGTAACGTTTCCTTCAATGGAGGGCGAAACTGCGCTGCATGTGTCGCGTGAGCATACTGAACCGAACTCCCTGCCTCCGTCAGCGCATGCGCATATTCCTCGAACGTGGGTCCCATCACAAGCGCGGACGTGATTCTGAGTGCGCGGGGCAGCAGATGGATTAATTCGGTTGAACCATTGCCGACGAGAATCATCTCCGGATCGACCGCGCATTGTTGCGCCAGTTCTTGCTTGAGCTGCCAACAATCCGGATCCGGGTAATGAACGATCTGCTTCAGCGCCGAGCTGATCGCGCGAAGCCCTGTGGCGGGAGGCCCCAGCGGATTGATGCTGGCGCTGAAATCCAGGATGCGGCCAACAGGAATGCGTTGTTCCCTGGCGACCTTGTAGACATTCCCGCCGTGAATGGGTTGCATCATCCCTGTACCATCAGAAGCGATCCAATGCCCAACAGCACTCCTAAGAGACTGGTCCAGAGCATGAGGGCCAACGCCCTGCCGATGTGAGCCTCTGTCAAAGACTGAACCGGATCGCCGAGGCAAGGCCGTTCAAGAGAAAGACCGTCATAACGATTGACCCCTCCCAGTTGTACCCCGAGCGCACCGGCCATTGCAGCTTCCGGTCTTCCACTATTCGGGCTTGGATGGTGTCCTCCGTCACGCAACAGAATCTGCCAGGCCCTCTGCATCACGATACATGATCGAGACAGAATTCCCGCAGACAGCACCAGCAAGAGTGCGGTGATACGAGCCGGGAGAAAATTCGCCAGATCGTCCAATCGTGCCGATGCCCACCCGAACCACCGGTATCGGTCGTCTAAATGGCCAATCATCGAGTCCAAGGTATTGATCGCCTTATAGGCCAGCGCCAAGGGCGCGCCACCGAGAACCAGATAGAACAACGGCGCGACGATGCCGTCCGCCGTGCTTTCCGCAATCGTTTCCACCGTCGCACGAACGATATCTGGTTCCGCCATCTCCTCAGTATCGCGTCCGACGATCTGAGCAACGGCTGATCGAGCTTCTGGTAATAGATGAGATTGGAGTGCCCGTTGCACGGAGAGGACATGGTCCATGAGGTCGCGAGCCGCAAGCGTGGTCCAGGCCAACAGAACGGTGACCACGCTACCCAACAAGGAATCGATCCAGCCCCCCAACCAGATAAGGAGCGCGGCGGCTGCATAGGATCCGGTTGGCAATGCAACAGCCAGCAGTACCCCTGCCATCCGTTGTTTGAAGGGAGAGAGAAGGAGTCGATGGACGAACCGGTCGCACCCATTGACGATGATTCCCATCCAACGCACCGGGTGCGGAAACCAGCGAGGGTCTCCAACCACCGAGTCTACGATACAGGCCACCGCCAATTCGCTTCCGTTCATCGGAAGCACACCACTGGGACGATCACGACAAACACAA
>VFKF01000088.1 GCA_009885705.1 Nitrospira sp.
GGCCGAAGCGGTGGCCAAGCAGGTCGAGGCCGGCGCCATGACCATCGAGAGCCAGCGTGAGTTCGTGGGGCGCAGCTTAGGGACCAACGTGTTGACCTTGATGGATCTCATGGCCACCCATCCTTCCGCCGGCACGAGCATGGCGCCCTGGGAGCAGGATCGTCTGATGCTCAAGACCCTCCTGGCATTGAACGAGACCTATCAGAGTCCCTATGCGCGCCAGCTGGACTTTCCCATTCCCTTGGAGATGCCACCGGAGGAGCGAGAGATGCTCCAGGCCCTCGTGCGTGCGCTGAAGCCGACAGGGATTCCCGACACCGTCGCCTATCTCACAGAAGAAGAGCTGATGTCGGCTTCGAAGGACCTCGAAGCCATCGGCTACGACCCCCAGTCGTTTATGATCGCCTTAACCGCACCGCCGAGCCCGGTCGATTATTATCACGCCTACATCAGCCCTCGTTGATTCTTCTAGCAGGAGGCTGAAAAAGTCCGCCAGCATCGTTCTCGCATCGTTCAGACCTTCAACGTACCCCAAGGGTACGCCTCAGGCCTTCACTCGCTGCGGCCTTGCTGGACGAACTTTTTGAGCATCCTGCGAATTCCAGTTTCGATGGCTTGGACATGTGGGTCCTTGGATTTCAGGAGACCGATGACATTTCTCCGCAGCCCGCGAGGGGTAGACCGCTTGTTTCGAGAATTTCTGCTTGACTAATTCTTTGTTCTTCTATAGCCTTCCCCCCGTTTGGGGAATAATGCCCACCTTTCGAGCGGTCTAACGCTGGATGGTCTGAGTGGGACATAACGAGAAAGCGAGTCATTGATGTTTGGATCATTTGGATGGATGGAATTGGTGCTGATTCTGATCATCGTGTTGATCATTTTCGGCGCCGGCAAGATTCCGCAGTTAGGTGAAGGGCTCGGGAAGGCGATCAAGGGATTTAAGAAGAGCGTCAACGAGGCCGATGCCATCGACGTGACGCCTCCTCCGTCCGATGCGCCAGACATGGCGCCGACGCAGATCGCACAAACGCAGGCTGCCCCGCAGGCCCAGGCTCCGATTGAGTCAGCGCAGCAGGTCAAACAGGGATAGAAATGCAGTGAACAGTGATGCGTCATGAGTGATGAGAGAAGGCTTTCAGAAACGATCACTGATCACTCGTTACCGATCACTCATCACTGGATTGCAACATGTTCGGACTCGGCGCCGGCGAAATTCTCATCATCTTGGTGATCGGGTTCTTACTGTTCGGCCCTAAGCAGTTGCCTGAAGTCGGTCGTCAGATTGGTAAAGCGGTCAAGGGCTTCAAGGAAACGGCGGAAGATCTCAGAAAGTCGGTCGAGCCGGAAATCAATATGATCCAGCAGGAAGTGAAGATGGTCGAGCAGGACTTTCAAGCCTCGATCAAAGA
>VFKF01000080.1 GCA_009885705.1 Nitrospira sp.
AAGGTCGTCCAGCAAGGCCGCAGCGAGTGAAGGACCGAGGCGTACCCGGAGGGTACGTTGAGGGTCTGAACGATGCGAGAACGCTGCTGGCGGACTTTTTCAGCATCCTGTGAAACCTGGAGTGTTATGCCCGTTCCAAACTTTACCCCCCCGCGCCGGTTGCTCCTTGGCCCAGGACCCAGCATGGTGCATCCGCGAGTCCTCCGCGCGCTCTCGACTCCTCTGGTCGGCCATCTGGATCCGGCCTTTCTCGGAATCATGAACGATATCCAAACCCTGTTACGCGGCGTCTTTCAGACCAAGAACCGCTTCACCATCGCAGTCTCCGGCACCGGCTCAGCCGGGATGGAAGCGTCGATGGTGAATATCGTGGAGCCGGGCGATACCGTGATCGTCGGGGTCAATGGTGTATTCGGCACAAGATGGGCCACCATCGTCGAGCGTTGCGGCGGCAAGGCCATTCGCGTAGAAGCCCCTTGGGGGCAGATCATCGAACCAGAGGCCATCGAGCAGGCGCTGCGCCTATCCGGCCCGGTGAAGGCGGTAGCCATCGTCCATGCGGAAACTTCAACCGGTGTCTGGCAGCCGCTGGAGCCCATCGCCCGCCTCTGCCGCGAGCATCACAGCCTGTTTCTCGTCGATGCCGTGACCTCATTGGGGGGTGCCCCGGTCGAGGTCGACCGTTGGGGCATCGACGTCTGTTATAGCGGCACACAGAAATGTCTGAGCTGTCCACCAGGCCTGTCGCCTTTCACCCTCAGCGAACGCGCATTGGCCGCGATCAAAGCCCGGCGCACGCCCTGCCAGAGTTGGTACCTGGATCTGTCGTTGATCGCAGACTACTGGGCTGAAGGCAAAAGGGCCTACCATCACACGGCCCCGATCTCCATGCTGTATGCGCTGCGGGAAGCGTTGCGCCTCGTCGACGAAGAAGGATTGCCGGCTCGCTTCGCGCGCCATCAACTCAATAGCGACGCCGTGACCGCGGGCTTGATTGAGCTTGGACTTCAGCCCCTTCCCCCCTCAGGATATCGACTCCCGATGTTGACCTGTGTCACAGTCCCCTCTTCTATGCCTGAAGCGGAAATACGAAGGGATCTGCTCTCGATGTATGGCATTGAAATCGGCGGCGGGCTCGGTCCTCTCACAGGAAAGGTCTGGCGTATCGGCTTCATGGGCGAATCATCGACCGAAGCACATGTCTTAACCCTACTCAATGCCTTGGAAGAGATCTGTATTCGCGGCGGGTGGTTGTCCACACCGGGGATCGCGCTCCGGGCTGCGGCACGAGTCTATAACCGCAAAGCGTCTTAACGGCAAAGGACATCACTCTCATGGATAACAAACCATTACTCTGGGTACTCGGTGGCGCGTCCTTTGCTTTTGTCGCCGTCCTCACCTACTGGGTCTTTGCCCTGACATTGGCCAATCAGATGAAGGCCGATCTCGTTCCGCCGGAAAAGGCCGCGTCGTACATCCATGCCTTGATCGAAGCCAACCGGAAAAACTACACGGAAAACGTCGTGGATAAACTCCGCAAGGCCGGACTCGCGGTCGCAATCGAACATTGGCGAGATGAGAAAGGCGTGCCCCTACCTGCGCAATTCCTCTTGGAGTCCGGGCGGCTGGTCGCACAAAAAGACCTCAAGTTCACCTTCCG
Organism: Nitrospira sp.; assembly: GCA_009885705.1. GTDB lineage: Bacteria > Nitrospirota > Nitrospiria > Nitrospirales > Nitrospiraceae > Palsa-1315. The sequence continues at coordinate 1,661 of VFKF01000080.1, forward strand.
GCTCGCCAGCATGACGCCGATCTACGTCTGGAACGGCGCGACGACGGACTTCGAACGAAAAGGGCTCGACGCCGTCACCAAAGATCCCTCGAAGCCCTTCGGGGGGTTCGTCAGGCTCGACGGGGGCCGCTACTATCAAACGGTCTATCCGGACCTCGCGGTCGCCCAATCCTGCGTAACCTGTCACAACGAACATCCCAACAGCCCGCGCCGCGACTACAAAGTCGGCGATGTGATGGGCGGCATCATCATCACCATCCCCATTGATCTACCATGATGAAATCCTTTGCCATTCGCTCAGTACGCGTCATCGACGGGACCGGTCGAACGATCGAACGGGCCACGGTGATTATTCGAGGGAAGACCATTGCCGCCGTCGGACCGGATCGAGAGCTCGCGATCCCACGTGGTGCGACCAAGATCGATGGCCGGGGCCTGACCCTCCTGCCAGGATTGATCGACTGCCACGTGCACTTCTGCCTCGGAGCCGAGCCGGATGTCGTCGAGGCAATCGCGAACGAGACGCCCGCGCTGACATTGCTCAAGTCCAGCCGGGCGGCGCACCAGACCTTGGAGGCAGGCGTGACCACCGTGCGCGACGTCGGGTCGCGAGACCATGCCATCTTTACGTTGAAACAGGCCATCGATACGGGCCTCGTGCCAGGGCCTCGCATCGTCGGAGCGGGCCTGGCGATTTGCATGATCGGCGGCCATGCCAG
>VFKF01000417.1 GCA_009885705.1 Nitrospira sp.
CTTGAGCTGCCGGCTGCGCTGCCGCTGGGCCTTGGGTAATTTTCGTGGATTCCCACGTTTCTCAGGACCTCGCTTCGGTCGCAAGTCCTCTCCTGTATCCAGTTCTTTATGCAGGGATACACCGGTGACGTTCGATAAACCCTGCAGTTTCCCGATAAATTCCTGAGCCTTCATCACAAACGCGCCTTGCGCCCTCGCAAAGTCGACGATCTCACGATCGGAGCTCACCACCGCGCAATCGGATCCGAACTCAGCCGCCAGACGCTGGATCACCTGATCAGCTTTCTCTCCGCGCCGAGAGAAAATAACTTCAAGCCCCAGCCGATGTTCTCGCCGCTCCGTCCCCCACCCCTGTTGCCAGCCATCGAAGACCACGGTAATCGCATGGGCCTTCCGTTGGCGATAGGCCGCCAAATCGCGCAAGAAGGCCTCGCGTGCCATTTCAGAATGCAGGCTTGCGCCGCCACCGATCCGGCCAGTCTGAGCCAGCAAATTGTAGCCATCCACGATCAAGTGAAGTGCCATGCCAAAGACCCTACTGCTCGTACCGCCTGCTGTCAATCCGCTCGAATAGATGTTGGTACGGGTAATCCCCTTGACAACGACTCACGCATCTGAGAAATAACTCTATATCCCTTCACAGGCAGTGAACACCCATGCGATCAGCCCCGTGGCGCATCCTCACCCTCATCTTTCTTGCCGGACTCTTCGTCCTCCCAAGCCTTGCCCTCACGCTGTGTCAGCCAGATCATGCCGTTGCGGCAACGAGTGAGGCCCAGCATGAATCTCAGTCGAAGTCCAAACGGGCGCAGTCCTCTCAAGTACGACTGGCGCCACGCCTCCCCAGCCTGACGACGATTCGCAACCTCCGAACGGCCAGCTCACCGGGGCTGACCAGACTTGTCCTCGATCTCGACGCGAAAGCTCGTCCCAGCAAGCATCCACTCCTCCAGGCAGAAGGCGTGACCATCACGATTCCAAACGCCACGTTGAGTCCTTCAGCGAAGACGAAAATTGCAACCGGCAGGCTTGCAAAGCCCTTTATCATCACGCAGGCATCTCAACGATCGGTTGAAGTCTCTCTCCCAGCTGGCTTATTCCATAGTTATACCGTGACCACGCTCGCCAATCCTCCTCGGCTTGTCATCGATGTCGTGCCGCCTAGGGAAACGCTACCGACTCAAGCGACCGAGCCGCCGATAGAGCAGGCCCCTCCGCTTCCCGCTCCTATTCAACCGATTCAGCCACGAGCCAAGTCTTTTAAGACCATCGTGATCGATCCCGGCCATGGGGGAAAAGATCCTGGCGCCCATGGGCAGCGTGGGACGGAAGAAAAAGACATTACGCTCAAAGTCGGGCTCAAACTGCGCGATCTCTTAAGCAAACATGCAGGAATCCGCGTGCTCATGACCCGTGAGCGAGATCAATTCATTGAATTGGAAGACC
>VFKF01000264.1 GCA_009885705.1 Nitrospira sp.
AACTTGGATTGCGGCCTGCGATGTCTGTGTGGTCTTGCATCGTCAGACTCGATCCTATCCCGGCGATTCCATGAAATTATGGGAATATCTTGCTTGCGGGCGTCCTGTCGTGACGACAGCCGGGCCTGGGTACGGAGAGACGGTGGAGGCGATCGGCGGTGGACTCGCAGCAAAGCGGGACGACCCAGAGGATGTGGCCCGACAGCTGATCCGCCTGCTTGAAGACCCAGATGCGCGAGCAACAATGGGGGACCGTGGACGGATGGCGGTGGTGCAGTCCCATACCTGGGGAGCGCGTGCACAAGAGTTGGAGCAGGTCTGTCTCGCGGCTCAGGCCATAGCGCAGCGAAGAGCATGATGACACAGGGCGAGATGATATTAACTGACGCTCAGATGAAGCAGGGCTTGGCAGAGCCGGCCCCGCAACGTCTCCGCCATCGGATTCTTCAGGCTGGAGGATGGGCAGGGGCCGGATTTGTCTTGGATAAGGTGATCGCCGCTATTCAGCTCATGGTGGTGGCTCGACTCCTGAGCCCTGCCGATTTCGGTGTCATGGCGGCATCCGCGACCATCGTCCTGGCTTTTATGACGATCAGCGAGCTGGGTGTGGAGTCGGCGTTGATCGCCAAGACGGAGGTTGACCGTGAGGATTTGGCGGTCGCCTGGACCATCGCGATCGCGAGGGGAGTCGCCATGGCTGCCTGCCTCTGGGCAACGGCCGATGTGATCGGTCAGGTCATGCAGATGCCTCAATTGGCGTCGCTGTTGAGGGTCCATGCCTGGTTACTTGTGCTGCAGGGATTGCAGAGTCCGGCGATGGCACTCGTGGCAAAAAGTCTGAACCTGCGCCTTCGTGTCACCATGGATCTCGTCAGACGTGTCATTGAAGCGGGCACAGTCGTCGCACTTGCGTTGTGGCTCAGAAACGTCTGGGCGCTGTTGCTTGGGCAACTGCTGGGGATGTGTGTGGGCAGCCTCCTGTCGTTCTGGGTGGCGCCGTTCAAGCCGCGCTTCTCGCTCTATGGGCCTGCACGGGAGTACTTGTGGAGTTACGGCAAACATCTGAACGTCACGACGCTCTGCATCTTCGTGGTCATGAGCGGGGGCGAGCTGATGATCGGCCGTATGCTCGGACAGGATTCGCTGGGCCTCTATCAGATCGCGTTAGCGATTCCACTGTTGTTGGGCGTACGGGCCACCGTGTTGATCCATCAGATCAGCATGCCCACCTATGCGTTGCTTCAACAGGATCGACCGGGGGTGATCCGTGTTTTCGAACTGCAAATGGGGCTGGTGGGATTCATCTTTATTCCGCTGGCCGCTGCGGTCGCGGTGTTCGCTCCGGTGATTGTGCCCTTGGCATTCGGTCCCCAGTGGCTTGCCATCGTCGACCCTCTGAGGGTGCTGTGCCTCTATGCGGTCTGCGCGGGGTACTCGAGCGTCATGACCGCCCTGCATTATGGGGCGAATCGGCCGGACCTTCAGATGAAGAGCTGGATCGGGCAATGCCTCTTTTACACGTTGGCGATTGTGCCGCTCACTATGAGGTACGGTCTCACTGGCGCCGCTGCCACATTGGTCGCCAGTTATCTGGTGGGACTCCTGTTACAAGGAATCGGGACGAGAGATCTGATCGGTACGGCCGTGGACGCCGTGTACTGGTCGACCGGGAGAGCCTGCCTCATTGGCGGAGCCCTTGCCGGAGCCATTCTGCTGATGTCTGGAGCCACTTCAGCCAGGCCATCCTCATGGGTATTAGCCGCTGCCTGTCTGGCTGCAGGGGGACTCTATAGCGGCTACCTCTGGCTGATCGAGGTTCCACGGTTGAAAGTGCTCTGGGAGCATCGCTGACGGATGGATGATGCGATGATCGACCTGTCGATTGCTATTGTGAGTTACAACACGAAGGACCTCCTTCTGGATTGTCTTCGTGCTCTCCATGCCCACACGTCTGGAATCAGGTTTGACGTGATCGTCGTCGACAACGATTCACGCGACGGCACAGTGTCGGCAGTCAGAGATACCTATCCTGCGATCACGATCATTGCGAATCAGGATAATAGTGGTTTTGCCAAGGCGGTGAATCAAGCCGTCGCGGTGAGTCGCGGGAGGCATCTGCTCCTGCTCAACAGCGATACGCTCGTCAGGGATCAGTCGCTGGCGACGATGGTCAGGCACCTGGACGATCATCCCGATGTTGGGGCGGTCAGTTGTAAACAGTGGACAGGAGAGGGACATCTGAACCAAACCTGTTTTCCTTTCCCTTCTATCCGCGATCACCTGGTTTACTCGACGCTGTTCCATCGAATCGCCCCGTCAAAGCAAGCGGCTGTCGCGGCGACACAGGCGGTCGACTGTACAAGATCTCAAGATGTCGATTGGGCAAATGGAGCCTGTTTAATGGTCCGGCGTTCGTTGTTCGAGCAGGTGGGGGGATTGGACGAATCGTTCTTCATGTATTTCGAAGACGCCGATCTGTGCCGGCGTCTTCGCCAACAAGGCTATCGTGTGCGGCATCTCGCTGAGGTCGCCATCGTTCATTTAATTGGACGGAGCAGCGGCCGAGATCGTGACTTCTTACAACTTGTGTGGGAGTTCAGCCGCATTCGATATGTCGAGAAGCATTTCTCTCCAGTCAAGCGCTGGCTCATGAAGGGCTGGATTGCGGGCGGCGTCGGGTGGCGATTGGCGCAGTCGTTGGGTTGTGCACCAGAGATGCGGCGCCTGAAGATCCAGAGTGGTGTGGCGGTCATGCGTCGATTGTGGGGCAAGCCGCAGCTGGTCGAGCCAATGCTGGTCTATTCATCAGCATCGCACCGGTAGAGGGGAAAGACGATCGTATGGAACGCCGCGAAGCCTATCCAACCGATACGCAACATATCGTGAACTTGTCGGGCTATGTCTGGGCAGCCAAACAGATTCCAGGGCTGGATCGGTTGCGTGTGCTCGATCTTGCTTGTGGAACAGGCTACGGGTCCGACTATCTGAGCGGAAAGGCCGGTCGAGTGGTCGGGGTGGACAGTGCTCCTCAGATCGTCGCCCGTAACCGTGCCCGCTACGGCCATTCCGGCGCATCGTTTTTAGCCATGGATGGCTGTGCGCTCGGTTTTCAGGACGAATCCTTCGATTGTATCCTATCGCAAGATACCATCGAACATATCGTGGACGATCGGCGGTTCGTGGCCGAGGTTGCACGCGTCTTGCGCAAGACGGGCAGGCTCGTCATTTTTACACCTCACGGGAAGAGCATCCTGGACAAGCCGGAAGATCCCTACCATGTGCGGGAGTACAACCAGGAAGAGTTTCGCGCGATACTCTCGCCCTACTTTTCGAGCATCCGCTGGTTCGGTCGCCGTCAAGGCGCACGATTGCAAGCGGCGGAGCGATCGATGGACTCCGTGCGTCGATTCGACCCAGGGGGGCTCCGTAATATCGTGCCTCGCCCCGTTCGGCATTGGCTCGGCGGTGTGATCAGCCGGCTTCAGGGAGGACCATCGTTGAAGGCCTTGACTCCGACGATATCGAGTATGCGGAAGGAGTTGCCAACGATACGAATCTCATCGGGATTTGTATGAAATGACGCAGACCAACGACGAGGTATCAGCCGGACGATGGTCTCCCTCTGTGCTGTTGTTGCTGACCGGTATGCTGGGATTGTTGGCCAGGGTTTGGACGATTTCCCATACGCCAAGACAGGGTTATGCCGTCGATGATCTGTTCGATACCTTGGCCTGGAATCTAGCGTCGCTGGGTTCATTCACCTTCGATGGAGTCACGCCGTCGGCCCATGTCGGTCCTCTCTATCCCGCTGTCTTAGCCGCGTTCTATCAGTTGGTCGGTCACAGACCGGATTGGGTGCCCTATCTGCATGTCGCCTTCGACATCGGCACTAGCAGCTGTATCTTCCTGGTGGGAACGAGACTGTTTGGCTCTTGGACCGGTGCGATCGCGGCATCGGCCATGTTTCTCTATCCAGCCTATTGGACCTACGATCCCCGGATCAGAAGTGAGAGCTTGCTGACATTGCTGATGAGCGTATGGTTATGGGCGACGGTTGTCTCGATCCAATCACGACAGTTCCGCCACTTCGCCATCACGGGCATACTTGCCGGGCTGACCGTACTCTGTAAGCCGGCTGCGATGCTGCTGGGGATCGGTGTTGCAGCGCTGACCTATGGGGGAGCCGAGACCATCGGGCTCAAGACCCGCAACGCAACGGTCTATCTGCTAGCCTGTCTGTTGATGGTGATGCCCTGGACCATCCGGAACTATCAGGCGTTTGGTGCGGTCATGCCTGTTTCTGCGGGAGTCGGGGCCGGCCTCTGGATGGGCAGTGATCCCGTCTCGCGAGGGAGTTGGCCCATGTCCAATGAGACCGAGCTGCAGATTTGGGAAACCGCCGGGATTACCCCCTTGCCTCACGCCTATGCGATGTACGAGGTATCGACCGATCGGCTCTTGCGGGAGAAGGGCTGGGCGCGTATCAGAGAAGCGCCGGTTCGATACCTCTGGCTGACCCTGACCAGAATATTCGATTTCTGGATCGGGAACTCCTACTACCTGGTCAACTCGGATCAGGGATTTGTCTCCGGCCTCAGCAGGGATGTTGCCGACCGAGGCTGGCTGGTGGCGGGCTACAGTGTCGGGAAACGACTGCTGCTGATTCCTGGTCTGGTCCTGTTGGCGGGCTGGAGCGCCTGGTCTCATCGAACGCGCTGGCAGGAGCTGCTTCCCCTCTATCTGTTCCCCATTGGCCTAATGTCGGGCTACGTATTATTCACAGTGGAAGCTGGCCGGTATGCATTACCTGTGTTACCGTGCCTTATGGTGTTGTCGGTGGCGGCGGTGGGACAAGTTCGCCTTTCGAGAATGTCTGTGCAGCATCGGTAATCTCTTTCCCTGAGGCTGTGATTCCCATGGGCTATGACCTCACCAGAGGGCAATTCAATCGGCTGGTACGCGCGTACCAGCCCTCGCGGTATGAGACGTTTGGCGGAGAAGACGCGCGTTTCACGACCCCGATGAATCATGCGTTGAAATCTCGCGACCGCCTCCATGTGGCGCTGCGAAGCGGGTTGCAGCGTCTGACGGATGGGCAACAGACGATTGTGGATTTCGGGCCATTTCCAGGCAGTCTCTTACGCCTCTTGCGGGGGATTCAGCCGACGAAGACGGCGCGGCTGTTCGGCGCCGGTTTGATGGCGAGTCCTGAATTTGTGCAATTCATGAAACAGGATGCCGATGTGGAGATTCTCACCGTGAATCTCGATCCTGCCGGGCAACAGTTCACGTCGAAAGGGTATCAGGAGACGGTACCGCTGCCAGACTCTTCCGCACAACTCGTCTTTGCGTTGGAGATCGTCGAACATTTGACATCGCCGTTTCATTTGATGACGGAAGCCTACAGATTGCTGAAGTCCGGCGGGTATGTGGTGATCACCACCCCGAATGTCACCCGTATCGGCAATATTTTCAAGCTGCTGATCGGCCGTTCGCCCAACGATCGGCTGGCCCCTCCCGGGTATAACGATCCAAACGATGAGTGGCGACCCCATGCGCGTGAATACGCGATGCATGAACTGGCGGAGATGCTGCGTCACGTCGGATTCGAGATCGCGCTCTCGAGGTTTTTCTTGGGCGAAGACACGCAGGATTGCCAACAGACCGCCAGCCAGAGCGCAATCGACTGGGCCAAGGTGCCGTTCTATCTTGTTCCTCACTTGCGCGGGAGTCTGTTGATCCTGGGGAGAAAGCCCTGATGCCGGTCGTGGTGGCAGAGCTGGCTGGGTCCGCGGCCTATGGAGGCGGTGAGCGGTATCTGGAGCTACTCTTTGAGCGTCTCGACCGCACGCAGTACCGCCCGCTCTTGATTTGTCCAGAGCCCGGTTCGTTTGTCGGGCGGATGGAAGCGCGAGGCGTGGAGACACACCTCGTCCACCTGGCGCCCTTGTTCAATCCCTTCGCCCTCTGGCGGTTGACTCGGTTGTTGGTTCAGCAACGAGTGACCATCCTCCAGACGCACGGCGCCCGGTCAAACTTTTATGGACGGATTGCGGGACGTCTAGCGGGAGTGCCGGTCATTGTCTCGACGGTCCACAATTCTCTGAAAGACTATGAGGCTTCTCCGCTTAAACGGAGGCTGTATGCGTCGTTATTGAGCCTGACGCTCCCCTTTGTCGATCGGATCATCTGTGTTTCGGATGCAAATCGTCGAGACTTGATCGAGGAATGTCCGGCTGCCGAGGCGAAGGCTCAGACGGTATATAACGGCGTAGATCCCTCGGCTTTTCCGTCGCAGCGGGATCGTGAAACCATTAAAGCGGAGTTGGGAATTGGCGGGAGGCCGGTACTGCTCACGATTGGGCGATTGACGGAGCAGAAGGGCCATCGTTATTTGTTGGCAGCCCTTCCGGGCCTTCTGAAAACATGGCCGGAGCTCTGCTGTCTGTTTGTGGGAGAGGGTGAATTAGAAGACGCGTTGCAGCGGAGGGCGAGAGAGCTGGGTGTCGAGCGGGCCTGCCGGTTTGTGGGGGTCCGTGCAGACATCGCCGATATCTTGGCTGCAGCGGATCTGTTCGTGCTGCCTTCTCTCTCCGAGGGGTTTCCCTTTGTGCTGCTGGAAGCGTTGGCGATGGGTTGTCCAGTCGTGGCGTCGAGGGTGAACGGTATTCCCGAGCTGATTGAAGAGGGGAAGACGGGGCTCCTTGTGCCGGCGCGCGATCCCCATTCGCTTGCGAGGGCCATACTCAAATTATTGAGCGATCCGGCCGCGGCATCGAGGATGGGAGCCGCGGGACGAACGGTGGTACGAGAGCAGTTCACGGCGGATTGCATGGTGGCGAATACGACAGCCATCTTCGATGCGGTGGTGCAAGACGCGGGAGGGCCGCTACCGGTCCGGAATCAGGTGATCGCGTGAAGACGGCAGCCATGCCGGAGACAGAACAGATCTCCTGTCCCTGTGGGAGCCAGGTCCAGCCGATCGAGGCGTTTCAGACACCGACCAGACGGTATGTTCGTTGTCCAGACTGTGAGCTGGTGTTTCTGAATCCTCGTCCGTTGACGACCACAGTCGAAGAGTTCTACCGTGAAGACTACGACGAGGCCTATGGCGAGGTAGAGGCTTCGTCGGATCGCGACCCTGTGTTCGAGAGTGTCGCGCGCCGTCTTGCCCAGTACCGGCAGCCGCCCGGGCGGCTGCTCGATGTCGGTTGTGGGGATGGCGCGTTCCTCCTCCTCTGTCAGTCTGCGGGATGGAGCTGTTACGGACTGGAGTTGTCGAAGAGGGCTGCTGCGCGCGCGATTCGTCGTGGTGTGACGCTGGTGCCTCCAGATTCTTTAGAGCGGATCGGTGAGTATGAACCGTTCGATGTGATCTCGTTGGTGAACGTGTTGGAGACGGTGACCAGTCCGGCGACAGTCCTCCGGCAGGTTGCGAAGGCCTTGGCGCCATCAGGACTTCTGGTGATCAGAGCGACCAACGGGGCCTTTCATCTCCCGATGCGGGCACCGGCTCGATGGGTCGGTTCGCGCTACGATCAGGCCTTTCATCTCTTTCTCTATTCGCCGGAGGCCCTTCGTTCCTTGCTGCAGGGGATTGGATTGGAGACGATTGCGATCCATAACTCAGTTCCGAGTCGAGGACCACTCAATCCGGCAAATCCCTGGATGAGCCGCCTCAAATGGCGGATCGGTGCGGCCGCGTTCTGGTCCTGTGCGGAGGTGCTCTTCAAGGTGTCAGGCGGGCGTGTGGTCTGGGCTCCGTCATTTGAGCTCATCGCCAGGCGGAGCGAAGGTTGTCATGAGTAAATCTCATTGGCTCAGTCTTCGAGGGAGGCGCTCACTCAGGTTTCTGGGGCTGGTGGTGGCGCTGTGCCTGCTTGGCGCATTGGCCGCACTCGGGGTGCGCTCGATGTTCACCTCGGTAGGGTCTGCCAAACATATGCGATACGAGCCAGTCGATGTGCCGCCTCAGGAGGTCTCGCCGCGGCACCAAAAAGAGAGGGACGAGTACGACCGGCGGGAGCGAGCTGTGACGGAGAAGAGTCGGTAACCACGTTTCATGGGAGTCCTCATTGCATGTGCGGTATTTGCGGCTTTGTGGGCGACAACGATCCGGTCCTGCTTGCGCGGATGCTCGCTCGCCTGGTCCATCGTGGGCCTGACGATGAGGGGATGCATTCTGCCGCAGGCGTCTCACTGGGGGCGCGGCGATTACGAGTCATCGATCCGCGCGGCGGCCATCAACCGGTTCGCAACGAGACCGGCTCTGTCTGGGCGGTCTTAAACGGAGAGATCTACAACTATCGCGAACTTCGCAAGGAGTTGATCCAGAAAGGCCATCGCTTTCAGTCCGACTGTGACACCGAAGTTCTGGTGCATCTCTATGAAGAGGAGGGGGCAGAGGGGGTCTATCGCCTGCGAGGCATGTTCGCCTATGCCATCTGGGACCGGGAGCGGGAGCTCGTCTTGCTGGTCCGCGATCGCTTGGGGATCAAACCGCTCTACTACTCCGTCCAACCGGGGCGCGCAGGCGTTGCGCATCGCGTGCTCTTTTCGTCGGAGCTCCCGTCGCTGTTGGAAGGTCTGCCGGATTGGAGGATTCGTCCGCAGGCTATTACAGATTTTCTGTCGCTGCTCTATGTGCCGGGCCCCGACACGATGGTGGAGGGGGTCTATCAGCTCCGGCCGGGCGAGGCCCTCAAAAATGTGCGAGGCCGGTTGGAATTCTGGCGCTACTATCGTCCGGAAGAAGAAGTCCATCGTCAGGTTGAGTCACCCAACGGCGACCAACGCGAACGATTTCTGCATGAGCTCCGAGGCTCTGTACAGGCCCACTTGGTCAGCGACGTCCCGCTCGGATTGTTTCTCTCAGGCGGGCTGGACTCCGCATCGATCCTGGCCTGTATGCGCGAGGTCATTCCTGGATCGATCAAAACGTTTTCCATCGGATACGAGGCGCCGGAAGACCAATCGTACAATGAGCTCAAGGCCGCCAAGCTCCTCGCGACGCACTTCGGGACAGACCATACGGAAGCGGTGTTGCGGCCGGATGCGGTGTCGTTGCTGCCTCGTGTCGTGGCTGGGATGGGGGAGCCATTTGCCGACTCTTCAGCCATCCCCACCTATCTGGTGTCCGAGGTGGCCAAACAGTCCGTGACGGTGGCGTTGTCCGGTATCGGCGGCGATGAACTCTTCGGCGGATATCCCCGCTATCTCGGGATACGGGCGGCGGCTCGTTATGCCGCGCTTCCCATGGCGATGCGCTCTTGGATCGCCGCACGCGCGGAGTCGCTGTCCGATGGCTCAGGGAGCCGCAATGCGCTCGGCCGCATCAAACGGTTCCTGCTCGATGGCAACCGTCCACTCCATGAACAATATCTCCGCTGGACGACGTTTCAACCGGCCGGATGGAATGGGCCTCTGCTGGCCGAGGGACTGCGTATGGCCGTCGCCGATAGCTCGGCGCTCCGCCATATCGGGAGTCTCTTCGATCAATGGCCGTCTGATGAGC
>VFKF01000252.1 GCA_009885705.1 Nitrospira sp.
CGTTATCGCAAGGCCGGCGCCGATCAGTTGGAGTGTCAACCTAATGTTCCCTAGAATATCCGCTTGATCGACCCGGATCAGGACTTTCCAGTTCGGGCCGGTAAAGTCCGGCTTCGCGGCCAATGAGGCATACCCAGAAAGGACCGGTACCTGTCGGCGCCGATGGACCTCTTCTATCCACCCCTCGTTGTGTAATTCAGACTGCACGACAGAGGGGACGCCGAGGGTGAGGAGATTCGTATCGCCCACATCCGTAGAGTCTATGAACGCTCGACCTGAGCGGGACAGCACCTGATACTCAGCATTCTTGAGCAAGCTGAGATCGCTCAACTTCCCAGTGATAGAGGGGAAGATGATCTGCTCCAACGACTTCGCCAAAATCGCGGTGTGCACCACGCCCAGGAAGTCGCCATTCTGGCTTGTCACCGAAGCGGAATATGTGATCGCAAACTTCGACTGTTCAGCCGCTAAGGCGTCAGCGCCCATCACCTGGACCATTCCAGTCGCGACGCTGTCCCTATACCACGACGTGCGGGACACATCGGCTCCGACCTCTGAAGCATCGGTCGATGCAACCAGCCGCCCATGCCGATCCGCGAAGCTGAGCGTAGCATAGAGAGGATAGACCTCTTTAAATTTTCTCAAGACAACGGCAATCTTGGCTGGGGACTCCGGTATCTCGCCGATAGTGGCTACGAACACCTGGATATCGCCGAATCGCTCATCGAGCACCAGCCCGAGTGAGGTCGCGATGGCATGGGCCGTGAGCTGAAGCGCCTCGCCGCTTTGCCTCAGCAGATGTTGTTTGACGATGTAGGGGATGCCCAGAATGGCGAAGAGGGACATCGCGACCAGAGCGATGAGCCCTTTCGACAGCCAGGTATAGGGATAGGCGCGGGGCGAAGGGGCGGAAGGCGGGGCGGTTACAGTGGGTCGCATCGAGTCCATGGCCAGTCCCTGTGCCGCCTGTCGTCGCATCGCGCAGGCCGGGGCGACTGGTCCGCCGGCTGCCCTGTTGCGGTTCGTACAGGGCGAGAGGTGAGGATCAGCCGGGAGCCGGGATTCTCATCCCGGCTCCCGGCCTCACACCCTCGTCTCGTTTAGAATTCCTCGAAATCGTCCTCTGACTTTCGGCGGTCTTTCCCGTTCCCTGCGGCCATCCCAACCGCGGTCTTGGCCTGGGCCTGCGGAGCGGCAAACGCGGGCTTCTTGAAGCCAGGTTTCTGTCCCGTCCCCTGCGCCATGGGCTTCGAGGAGGGCTTGGCGGCAAACGAGGACTCGTGTCTGGCCGCAACCGGCCTGGCCTCGCGCGTCTCGCCCTGATTGGTCTTAAAGACTTCGACCTGGCGCATCAGTTCCCTCGCCTGTTCCTTCACGGATTGGCTGGCCGCCGTCGTCTCTTCCACCAGCGACGCGTTCTGCTGCGTGGTTTCGTCCATCTGCATGATGGCCTTGTTCACTTGATCGATGCCGCTGGCCTGTTCCTGCGAGGCCGCCGTGATTTCGGCAATGATGTCGGTCACCCGCTTGACGGAACTCACGATTTCGTCCAGCGTCTTCCCGGACTGGTTCACCAGCTCGCTCCCGTCGGACACACGCTGGATCGACTCGTTGATCAGACCCTTGATCTCTTTGGCTGCGGTCGCTGACCGCTGCGCCAGGTTCCGCACCTCGGCGGCCACGACGGCAAAGCCCCGGCCATGCTCGCCGGCCCGCGCCGCTTCCACCGCGGCATTCAAGGCCAGGAGATTCGTTTGGAACGCGATCTCGTCGATCACGGTTATGATGTCGGCGATCTTCTTGCTGCTCTTATTGATCTCGCCCATGGCTTCGACGGCCTTGGTGGTGACGGAGCCGCCCTTATCGGCGATATCGCGGGCCGTGATGGCGAGCTGATTGGCCTGCTTGGCGTTGTCCGCGTTCTGCTTGACGGTCGAGGTCATCTCTTCCATCGAAGCCGAGGTCTCCTCCAGCGCGCTGGCTTGCTCGCTGGTGCGCTGCGAGAGATCTTCGTTCCCTTTGGTGATCTGCTCGCTGCCGGAGCTGACCGCGTCCACCGATTCGCGGACCGCCACCATCGTCGTGCTCAGATTCCGGATCGCCGTGTTCAAACTCGTCTTCATCTGGTCGAATTCGCCCTCGTACAGGCCGGTCATCTCCTTCGTCAAGTCGTTGCCGGCCAGAGACGTGAGGATCGTCTGGGCTTCGTGCAACGGCGTGACCACGGCATCCAGCATCTTGTTGATGCCTTCGGACAACGTTTTAAAGAATCCTTCGAACTCGCTCGCGTTGATTCGCTCCGCGAGTTGCCCCGCCGCCGCCGCAGTGATCAGGCGATCCACTTCGGTCTGCGCACGCTTCTGCGCGGTGATGTCGGCCCATTCGAGCGTGTTGCCGAGATACTCTCCGGATTCCGACACGATGGCGCTGACCGTCAACGAAAGCGTCAACGGCCCGAGTTTAATATCGGCCCGATGCGGCAAATTCTTCGGATCGCCCAAGACCCGTCGCTGCATATCAGGGACCTTGTGAAACGAGTCGATGCAGATGCCGATAATCTTGTCGGTATTGAAGGCCGGGAGGACCTTGCGGATTTCCATCTCGAGCACCTTGAGTTTGCTCAAGGCCGCCTTATTGATATAGGTCACGGTGAGGTTGCGGTCGCACATCAGCACGTTGCTGGTGGAGTTATCCAAGGAGTTTTTGAGAATCGTCATCTCCCGGTCGGAAATACGCTTGGCGGTCACGTCGGACCATTCCAGCGTGTTCCCCAGATACTGCCCGTCCTTCGACACGATGGCCGTCACGATCAATTCCAAGGTCAGCGGCCCGAGTTGAATATCGCCCTTGTACGGCAGGTTCTTCGGATCGTCGAGGATCCGCCGCTGGTGCGACGCCACCTTGTGGAACGTGTCGATGCAGGTCCCCACCAGCTTGGCGGTGTCGAACGCCGGCAACACCTTCCGGATCTCGCCTTCCAGCGATTTCAGCTTTTTCATCGCGGTGTTGTTGACGTAGGTGATGAGGAGGTTGCGGTCGCACATCAGCACGTTGGAGTTCGCGTCGTTCAGCGAGGTTTGGACGATGAACATCTCCTTGTCGATCCGGCGCTTCTCGGTCACGTCGGACCATTCGAGCGAGTTGCCGAGATATTCTCCCTTGTCCGAGATGATGGCCCCGACGTTGAGTTCCAATTGCAAGGGGCCGAGCTGAATGTCCGCCTTGTGGGGAAAATTCTTGGGGTTCTCCAAAATGTTCCGCTGATGCGACGGTATTTTATGGAACCCGTCGATGCAGGTGCCAACGATCGTGTCCGCATTGAACGAGGGCAGAACTTTGCGGATTTCGAGCTCGAGGTTTTTCAACTTGTCTTGGGCCGCCTTATTGATATAGGTCACGATGAGGTTGCGGTCGCACATCAGGACGTTTGTCGCCGAGTTGTCCATCGCGCTCTTGACCAGCGCCTTCTTCTTCTCCTCTGTCACGTCCGACGCGAACTTCACAACCTTGTAGGGCTTGCCGTTCGCATCCATGATTGGATTGTACGAGGCCTGGATCCAGAGTTCTTTCCCGCCCTTGCCGATCCGCTTATAGATGCCTGCGTCGTACTCGCCGCGATTGAGCTTCTGCCAGAAGGCCGCATAGTCGCCGCCGGCGGCATAGGCCGGGTCGACGAACATCCGGTGATGCTTGCCCTGAACTTCATCCAGCCTGTACCCGAGACAGTTGAGGAAGTTGTCGTTGGCCGTAATGATCGTGCCGTCGAGTTCAAACTCGATGACCGCCTGCACCCGGCTGATCGCCTCGGCGCGCGACGTGAGATCTTTTACGTCGAGCTTCTTGGGAGCTGCCTTGACTGCTGTCTTTCCCTTTGCCATCTTCGTTCCTCCTTGGATTTGAGCCGGATGCGTGGCCGCATCGCGGGCGCCCTCCAGCATGATGTGTGCGATCGTATTCAATGCATCGGTCCAGGCTTGCTTCACCTCGGCGGTCCAGGCAGTCCCGGCCATCTCCGCCATCACACCCAATAGCGTCTCCGCGACGGCCCCATAGTGAGCCGGCTGTGTCCCGTAGCCGACGTGCCGCGCGCCCATCTGTTTCAAGACCGGTCCGAGCGTCTCCGGCCTGCGCAGGTTCTGAATGACGAGGACGAGGGAGGCGAGGAGCTTCTTTTTCTGCTCGGGCAACGTGGTGCGGGCGAACATCGGTTTGACCGCCGGATACTTCTCGAAGAGCCGTTCGTAGAACCGGCTGACCAGGGTTTCGGCCTGGGGCTTCAACAGTTCAAAGCTGCGTTCTAATACTTCAACGTTCAATCCCATCGCCAGTACTCCTCCTCCTGTTCCTTTATGCGGCAACCGCGGCGGCAGCGTCCTGTAAATCCCCGTCCGACAACAATTTATCCATGTCCAGGAGGGCGATCAGCTTCTCGCCGGACTTTCCGATCCCGTTCAGGAAACTGACGTCCACCTTCGCGCCGAACTGCGGCGGGGGCTGGATGTCTTTCTTGTCGATGTTGAGGACGTCGGATACGGCGTCGACGACCAGGCCCATGATCTTTTCTTTGACGACCACGACGACGATGACAGTGAACATCGTGTATTCGATCGTCGGCATGCCGAACTTGGTCCGCAATTCGACGATGGGGACGATGGTGCCACGGAGGTTGAGCACACCCTTGATGTGCGAGGGAGTATTGGGAATCTTGGTCACGGCGGTGTACCCCTTGATCTCCTGGACTCGAAGGATGTCGACACCATAGAGTTCTTCACCCAACTGAAAGGTGAGAAACTGGCTGCCATCGGTGGTGAGCCCGATTTGCTGATTCAGTTCTTTTGTCGCGGTTTCAAGTGTGGCTGCGGCCATCGTGTCCTCCTTCATGAAGCGTCGTTCGTCGTTCGTGAATCGTTCTCGTTCCCGGATTCAGACCTGTCACCACTGGTCCACAGGCCTTGTCCTGCACTCAGAGCCTGCTAGGGACGTCCCCAGAAAGGAATCGTGGCCAGATTTCTGCATCACTACCAACCCTATCGGTTGTTCCACAGAAATCTTGAGCACACATCAGCGACGTTCCTGCTGCATCCTGCGCGTCATTATTTTGACGCGCGACCCGCTCTGTTACGCCGCCACGGGGATCTCCCGGCGGGCGATTTCCAGCAGGCCCCGGACGTCCAGGATAAACCCGACTGTGCCATCGCCCAGAATTGTGGCGCCTGCGACGCCGTCGACCTTGCGGAAATTCTGCTCCATGCTCTTGATCACGACCTGCTGCTGGCCCAGAATTTCATCCACCATCACCGCGACCCGCTCTCCTTCCGTCTCCAGGATCAAAAGAATGGCTTTGGTCGGCTCGGTATATTCCGGCTGCAGGGAGAAGGCCTCGTACATGCGCATCATGGGCAGATAGGTCCCGCGCACGTTGATGAGTTCACCCTTGCCGACCAAGGTTTTGATCGCTTCTGCCTTGGGTTGGATCGATTCCAGAATGGACAAGAGCGGCACGATATAGGTGTCGCTGCCGACCCGCACCGTCATCCCTTCGATGATGGCCAGGGTCAGCGGAAGTTTCAGCGTAAAGATCGTGCCCGTGCCGAGCGCGGTCTTAATGCTGACCGTGCCGCCCAAGGCTTCGATATTCCGTTTGACCACATCCATGCCGACGCCGCGGCCCGACACGTCCGTGACCTTCTCCGCGGTGGAGAATCCCGGCTTAAAAATGAGCGGCCAGATTTGATCGTCGGTCAGCTTCTCCTGCTCGCTCACGAGCCCGGACTTGATGGCCTTAGCCAGAATCTTGTCCCGATTGAGTCCCCGTCCGTCGTCCTCGACGGTGATGCAGATGCTGCCGCCTTCGTGGAAAGCGTTCAAACGGATCGTGCCCAACTCGGGCTTGTCGTTGGCGAGGCGTTCATCCGGCGGTTCCAGTCCATGATCGGCTGAATTTCTCACGAGGTGTGTGAGCGGATCGCCGATGGACTCGATGACGGTTTTATCCAGCTCGGTTTCCTCGCCGGAGAGGACGAGCTGAATCTTCTTCCCCGATTTCCCCGAGAGATCTCTGACCAGCCTGGGAAACCGGCTGAAGGCGCTGCCGATGGGCAACATGCGGATGCCCATGACCCGTTCCTGAATTTCCCGCGTGTTCCGTTCGAGTTGCGCAACCCGCTCCAGCAACACCGCCAGCTGCGACATCTCGAAGCGCACACTCAAGTCGCTGAGCATCGACTGGGTAATGACCAATTCGCCGACGAGGTTGATCAGTTTGTCGATCTTGGCGGTATCCACGCGGATCGACGCGGTGTCCGCGCCCTTTTTGGCATGGATCGCGCTCTCTTGCTGCTTCTGGAGCGCCTGGGAAATCTGTTGCGGTGTGGCCGCATGCTGCTCGATCAGGATCTCGCCGACCCGCTTCTGCTGCGATAACGCATGATCCAGCGTCTCGCGCGACACGACGCCGGTTTCGACAAGAATTTCGCCAAGCGGTTTGGGCTCATCGCCGGAAGTTTCTTGTTTCGAGTTGGACGTTTCACATTTGGGGATTGAACTTGAGACTTGAAACTCGCAACTTGAAACGGTGCTTTCGCTTATCGTGAGCGTGCCTTCGTCCTTGACGAAATCGAATACCGATTCCACAACGGATTTGTCTTTGGTGGTCTCCAAGTCAAAGATCCAGGACAGGTAGCAGCATTCCGAGTCCAGCACGTCGAATGCCGGCAAGCCCGAGAGATCCAACGTGCGCGAGACGAGGGTGCCCAGATCTTCCAGTTCCTTGATCATCTGGATCGGATCGAGTCCGCGCTGGAACAGCCAGGACGGCGGCGTCCACCGAATACGGAAATGCCGGCCGCCTCCGGCCTGGTTCACTCCGGACTGCACGGACGCCGGACCCTGGCCTGGTTCAGCCGGGGACGCCTGCGCGCCGGACGCGGAAGCCAATTCTTCTTCCAGCTTGGCAATGGTCTCCGGGTCCGGAGCCGCTCCGCCCCGCGCGGCTTCGAGGAGGGATGACAGGCAATCGGTCGAGCGTAAGAGGACATCCGCGATGGCCGGCGTGACAGAGAGTTGCCCGTTGCGCAGCCGATCCAGCAGCGTCTCCATTTTATGGGTGAACTGCCCGACGGCGGTAAAGCCGAACATCCCGCTGTTGCCCTTGATGGAATGGGCTGCGCGGAAGATGCGATTCAGCAGATCGAGATCGTCGGGATGCTGCTCAAGGTTGAGCAGGCCCCCTTCCATCGTGGCGAGGTGGTCGGCTGATTCCTCGAAAAACGCATCCTGGAAATGTGATAGATCGGTGCTCATTCTTCACCCTCGGATTTGAAGTTTCTGGTTTCAGGTTTCTCGTATCAGGTTGTCCTGAAACAGACTCCGCGAACTAGAAACATGACACGTGAAACTTGAAACACATCATCCCGGCAACACTTTCTGGATCACTTTCAACATTTGTTCCGGATTGAACGGCTTGACGACCCAGCCTGTCGCGCCGGCGGCCTGCCCGGCCTTCTTCTTGTCGTCGGACGATTCGGTGGTCAACATCAGAATCGGCGTAAATTTCAGCGCCGCATTCTTTCGAATCTCCTGAATCAGGGTGATGCCGTCCATCTCCGGCATATTCAAGTCTGTGACGACCAGGTCCGGCTTGGTCCCTCCGCCAATCTTGCCCATCGCTTCTTTTCCGTTTCCGGCTTCGACGACCGTGAATCCGGCGTTCGAAAGCGTGAAGGCCACCATCTGCCGCATGGTCGGCGAATCGTCGACAACGAGTACTGTCTTTCCCATATCTGACACTCCTTGCTGCAAGGGCCCGGTTCACTGCTGATTAAAACAACGTCACGCTGTCTTCCTCGCGGGCGGGCGCGGACGTGGGAGCCGGTCTATGTGTACCGTTCGTACCGTTCATGGCCGATTCCATGACATGGCGCTCATGATCCATGGTGTAGCTGTTTGCGAGTTTCTTGAGAATGCTGCCATAGTCGAAGCCCTGTTCCGGCATCTGCCCCACGGCTAACAGCCGGATCTGCCCTTCGATCTCCGACAAGGGTTCGATGACATGTTCTAGTTTTTGTCTGGTGATGTCTTGGAACTGCAGGGCCATGACGATCTGGGCGATGTCTCGCGTCAACTCATAGGCGCGGGCCTGTGACGCTTGCACACTGTCCTGAAGAATTGTCGTGCGGGCGCACAGCGCTTTCGTCGTCGTATCCAACAAGTCTTTCATCGACAGCGTCTTCGTCAGGTCCACCGATGACAGTTGTTTGATCTCTGTCATGGCATGAGCGGTGCTGCGTTGGACTGCCTTGACTAATTGATTGATGTTGTTGGCCGCCTGTCCGGATCGGTTGGCCAATTTCGTCACCTCGTCCGCGACGACGGCGAACCCGCGGCCATGTTCGCCGGCGCGAGCCGCTTCAATCGCCGCATTCAAGGCCAGCAGCCTGGTCTGATCGGCGATGAATTGAATTTCTCCCAGGATCCCGGCGATGGATGTGGTTTGCCGGGAGACTTCGTCCATGACATCGGAGACGGATATGCCGATCGTGGAAGCCGTCATCACATCCTGGACAAACCCGGACAGCATGGTTTCGGACTGACTGAGGAGTGCTGTCGTGTCCTGCCCGTTTCCGGCAAAAAGCGAGGCAGCTCCGGCGGCCTGTTCGCCGGCCCGTTGCGAGATGTCGCTAAAGCGCGTCGAAAGGCTCATGACCGCTTGTTCCGTCTCGGAGATCACGCTTTTCATTTGTCCGTTCAAGACCGGAATGAGCGGCATGAACCCTTCAGCAAATGCCTGCCAATGCCGGCACGCCTGTTCAATCCGTTTCTGCTCTGCCTGATCGGTTGCTGGGACGGACGCGGCGCTTGTTGCGCCTCTCCTCTGTCCGTACCAACCTCCGACGGTCAGTCCCACGATCAGTCCACCGGCGATCGAGATAAGAATATCCACAAGCTCCTCATAGCCGTCTCGAAATGTATTAGCCTGACCGGATCAGGCATGGGCAGATGTCAGGCGCCCGCCAATTCGCTCCAACTTGCTCGTAACCTCGGTAGACACTCCGGTCACACAGAGGCGTTCCGTCCGCAGCGCGGCGAGAATCAATTGGAGGGCAGAGCTGTCCACCTGTCCAACCAGCGAGAGATCGAGCGTCCCCGCGCCTCCACAGGACAGCAATTCCACCAAGCCGTCCTTGAATGATGCCACTTCAAAAATCGTGAGATCTCCGGTCGGCTTACATTCTCGTGCATGAACATCCATCACGGTGCGTGCATCCCCTTGTTGAGGTTGATTGACTTTTTCTGAGCCCACTTCCCTTTTGTTACATATCTTATCGGTACATAAATCGAATACTTTAATCGTGCCTGGATGACCTCATTCCCATCCTGTGTTCTTACTGCGCTACCGGCGATGGCGGCAGCAAAGCGGGAGGGATGTCTCCGGGAATAGCGCTGTCACTACGCAGCGACTCCTCAGCAGGGACGGCTGTCCCCGCGTGGACGATCGGCAGCCCTGCCGCGTCGACCGGTGGAGGGACCCATTTCTTTTCCAGCACGACGATTTCGACCCGCCGATTTTTCGCCCGATTCTCCGCTGTCTCGTTGGGCACAAGCGGTCGGGAATCGGCATACCCGACGGCCGACAGATTTTTCATCGGCACCCCATACAGTTCACCTAACGCCCGCACGACCATCACCGCTCGCATCGACGACAGCTCCCAATTCGAGGGAAACTGCGCCGACCGGATCGGCACATTGTCCGTATGGCCTTGCACCCTGACCTGACGGTCGAGTTCGACCAGTACCTCAGCCAGCGTCTGGAGAAATGGCAGGGCCTCGGGACGGAGCACCGCCGCTCCGTTCTCGAACAGGACCAACTCCGGGAGGGAGAGGACGATGGTGCTCTCTCCCGGCTCGGTCACCAGAATGGGCTCGATTTTCGAAGAAACCTGGAGCGCCTTCAGGGCCTGACGCAGGCGCCGGACCGCCATATCCTTTGAGGGGATCACATTGGGCACGATGGTGGTCAGCTTGTTGTTGCCGACTTGAAACGGCGTGGCAGCGGCCGGTGGACTGACGATGGGATTTAACGCCGCCTTAATGGATTCGCTGACCGTTCGGAACTTACCCTCGTTCACCGAGGAGATCGAGTACATGACGACGAAAAATGCAAAGAGCAGCGTGATGAAGTCGGCATAGGACACCAGCCACCGCTCATGATTTTCGTGTTCTTCGTGTTTCTTTTTGCCCATAGTTCACAACTTGAAGCACTTGAAACGTTTCTGGTTTCTAGTTTCAGGTTTCAAGTTGCTCGTTTCGGACTGCGAAAACTCCGATGTCAATCTAGAAACTAGAAACATGAAACTAGAAACTTAGGATCTGATCCGCTTCACTTCTTCACTTCTTTCGTCCGTTCCGACTCCGGGAGGAACCCATCGAGTTTTTCCTGCAAGAGCCGTGGGTTCTCGCCTTGCGCCAACCCCACGAGTCCCATGATGATCATCATGCGTGAGCCCGCCTCTTCCTTGATCTTGAATTTCATCTTGCTGGCCAGCGGAAGAAAAAATAGATTGGCCGCTGCCACACCGTAAACCGTCGCCACGAACGCCACCGCGATACCGCCGCCAAGCTTGGAAGGGTCTGCCAGGTTTTCCATGACGTGGATCAGCCCGAGGACTGCGCCGATGATCCCGACGGTCGGCGCATAGCCGCCTGCGGCCTCCCAGACCTTCGCGGCGTTGATGCCCTCTTCTTCTTGATGTTCGACGTCGATCTCCAGGATCTCATGCACCATCTTGGGATCGGTCCCATCTACGATCAACTGCACGCCTTTACGGAAAAACGGATCGTGGATGTCCTTCAGCTTGCCTTCGAGCGCCAAGAGCCCTTGTTTGCGAGACACCGTCGCCAGATCGAGGATCGTCTTGATCGTGCCTTTGTTGTCGTGCTTCGGGTTCAGGATGCCGAGACTGAGCATCGTGACACCCTTCAGCACGACGGACAGGGGATTCTGCACGCAGACGGCCCCGATGGTGCCCCCCATCACGATGATGAAGGCGGTGAGCTGCATGATGGAACCGAGATGTCCCCCTTCGAGGGCCTGGCCCCCGACAATGGACCCGATTGCGAGGACCAGTCCTACAATTGTCGCAATATCCACGTCGCACGGTTCCTTCTCAGTCAGTGACTCGTTCGATCAGATACGAAGACGGCACATCACCCATGCTTTCGTACTATTGCCATTCAAAAGACGACTCTGTTACCGTGCAATTCCACAGAAGATCGGGAGGTACCTGTGCACTCACTGGACTGTCTGATGCTCGATGCCAAACAAGCCATCCTTCATGAGCAACATCGTCGCTTCCAGGAGCTCCAGCGTGAAGGGAAGTGGGTCGAAGCCATGCAACAGTTTCAGACGACCATGAGTTGCGCGTCCGACCTCCTGAACGAATCGCTCGGGCTGTTAAACCGCGTCATCGAAACACAACGGCTGAAATCTCAGCACCCGCCTTCTAGTGCCCCGCCCCCTGCCCCGTAGCCGCATCCATCGAGGACTGCTCATTGGGCATCAGCAGTCGATTCAGATCCAAAACGATCAGCAGTCGGTCGGCGATCCGTCCGATGCCCTGCGTGAATTCAGCGCCGGCAGAGTTGCCGAACGACGGGGGCGGTTCAATCGTGGATTTTGGAATGCGCAGCACCTCCACCACTTCATCCACGATCAATCCCACCATCCGCTGCCGCACTAAGACCACCATGATGCGGGAATTATCCGACTTCTCGACCGACGGGAGTCCGAACCGCCGCCGGAGATCCAGGACAGGAATGATCCGGCCGCGCAGATTGATCACGCCTTCGACGTACGAAGGCGCCTTCGGCACCCGCGTGATTTCGACCATGCGATTAATCTCCTGGACGCTCAACACGTCCAACGCGAACTCCTCACGGCCGATCATGCAGGTCACCAGTTGACGGAGGTCATCGCCCGCCACGACTTCCCTGGTCAACACGCCCGAGCCCTGGCTCTGTTGTGCCTCGATCTTTTCTTCGACAATCATCGGCATCTCCTCTCTATCGCGTGAGGCTAGACCTTGAACGAGCCCACAATACTCTGCAGCTCGACAGCTAACTGGCTGAGGTCATGGCTCGCCTTCGCCGATTCATTGGCGCCCGACGAGGATTCCTTCGTCACCTTCGCGACATTCTCAATGTCATTGGCGATTTGCTGCGTGGCCACCGACTGTTCTTCCGAGGCCACCGCGATCTGCCGAATCATATCCGCGCTTTCCGAAACCATTTGCACGATCCGCGTGAGCGCTTCGCCGGTCTTGTTGACCAGCTCGACGCCGCCGCTGACTTTCTGCGTCCCCTGCTGCATCGAATCGACCGCGCCGCGCGTATCGTGCTGAATCTGCCGGATCATATCCCCGATTTCCTTGGTGGCTTTGGTCGTCCGTTCCGCCAGCTTGCGGACTTCGTCGGCGACGACGGCGAATCCACGCCCCTGCTCGCCCGCTCGCGCCGCTTCGATCGCCGCGTTCAAGGCCAGCAAATTGGTCTGGTCGGCGATATCTTCAATGACGCGGACGATTTCGCCGATTTGATCGGACGACTTGCCCAGCTCGGCAATGATCGTCGCCGAGTTGGAGACGGCTGCCGACAGCTGTTGCATGCCGGAGATGGTATCGGACACCACCGACCCGCCGTCCTTAGCGGTCTGGACGGTCTCTTGCGCCAGCGTCGCCGCTTTGCCGGAATTCTGGGCCACCTGGCTGACCGTCGCGTTCATTTCCTCTACCGCCGCGGCGGTCTGTGAGGCGCGGGAGGTCAGGGTATCGGTCCCCCGGGAAATTTCCTCCGCGGTCGCCGACAGTTCGACTGCAGCCGAGGCGACCTTGTCGGTCACATGCGCGACTTTGCCGACCATCTTCTGCAATTTATCCATGAACTGGTTGAAATAGCCTGCGAACTGGGCAATTTCATTCTTGCCTTCAGTCGGCACACGCTTCGTCAAATCGCCTTCGCCCTGAGCAATGTCCTTGATAATGTTCGCCATGTGAGCCATCGGCTTGAGGACCATGCTGCGGAGCAGCCAATAGGTTGCAAAGACAAGGGTCAGGATGATCCCTATCAGCACACCGGCGGTGTTCCATAACGACTTATCCGACGCGGCTTTGCCTTTGGTCATGTTCATCCCGATGCTCAGCACGCCCAGGAGGTCGCCGACCTGTTTGTCCGTGTGGCAGCCGATGCAGACTGACGACGTGGCCTTGTCCACCGATGCCCGACGGAACGTGGGCACCCCGTTGACCTCTTCACTTCGCGAAAAGCTCTCGGCCCCGCCCATGATGGCTCGCATCGCGTCCGTTTCAAACGCATCCTTCGGAGAGTTGGCTGGGTTGATGGGACTCTGGCTGATCATCCTGGCCGTAAAGAGCCCGCTCTTATTGGCTTCTTCTCCCATTTCTCTGGTGGCGGTTGCCGGAAAGGGAATCGCCTCGGGATTGTTCGCATGGTCCTTGGCCACAACGATGTCGCCTGCCACCTTGCTCTTTTTCAATTTCCCGACATAATTCTGCGCGATGTAGCTCCTGGTGATCTGAATCTGGGTTTCAAGCAGTTTCCCGCGCTGTTCCAGCAGCATTGCCAATTTGTCCTGCTCCTGCTCATAAATGATGACCATTCCGATGACTAACATCACCGTGGCAAGTACCCCGATCGATATCGCAAACTTCGGCCCGATATTCATGCCCTTCAAGAACGTATTCATAGTGCCTCCTACCCTCTCCGTTGTGAGTGAACCGGTCCAATGCTCATTGACGCCCTACACCATATTCAGAATCTCTCCCACGACCCCCGAGAGCGGAATGACCTTATCCGCGCAGCCTGCCTCCACCACCGCTTTCGGCATGCCGTAGACGATGCAGGTTTTTTCGTCCTGCGCGATGGTCCGGCCCTTGGCTGCCTTGATGGCCTTCATACCTTCCAGTCCATCGTGCCCCATGCCGGTCAGGATGACGCCGATGCCCCGTTCTTCGTAAACTGTGGCGACCGACTGCATCATGATGTCGGCGGAAGGGGCATGCAGGTGATGTTCAAGATTCGGAGTCAGCGCGATGACCGTGCAGGTGATGGACTTGCGCTTGACCCGGCATTGCACCCCTCCAGGGGCGATCAAAATCCGTCCAGGCTTGACTTCATCGCCCTCGGCGGCCTCTTTCACTTCCAAGCTGCAGAGGGCGTTCATGCGATCGGCAAAGGGTTTGGTGAAGGTCTTAGGCATATGCTGCACGATGACGATCCCCGCAGGAAAATCGGAGGGAAAGGCCGGAAGCACTTCGATCAACGCTTGAGGCCCCCCGGTCGAACAGCCGATGGCTACCACGCGGCTACCTCGCGTGAGGCTGACGGTCTTCGCCGACAGGCTCGGGACAATGGACGATGGGCGGGAGGACCGATGCCTGGCCTCTGGCCTCTGGCCTCTGGCCGCCAGCCAGCGCGACATGTTCACGCCGGCTGCGGCAATAATTTTGGCAATTAATTCATCCTGAATCTCGTGGATCTTCATGGCCACGCCATCGAGTTGCTTGGGAATGTAGTCGATGGCTCCCAGCTCCAGCGCCTTCAGGGTGTCGCCGGCGCCTTCTGTCGTCAGCGAGCTGACCATCAGCACAGGGACGGGATGTTCGGCCATTATGCGTTTGAGGGCCTCGATGCCGTTCATCCCCGGCATTTCGACATCCATGGTCACGACATCCGGGTTCAATTGATGCACGAGCTGCACGGCTTCTTCCCCGTTCCTCGCCAATCCGGCGATGGCAATGCGGGAATCCTTCGCCAACATCGACGAGAGGCTCTTCCGCATAAATGTCGAATCGTCGACGATGAGGACTTGAATTACGTTGACCATACCCGTCGATTCCCTCTGCCCGACTATCCAGATGCCGCAAACCGTAAAGACCAGCCGCCCGATTACATGATGTGGCGCATCAATTTTTCCGCAAACATTTTCGGGTCGAACTTCGTGACATAATCCGTGGCGCCGACTTGCCGTCCCTTGTCCTGATTGCAGGTTCCTGTCAACGAGGAATGCAACACCACGGGAAGATGCGCCAGTCTCGGGTCCGCTCGAATCTGCTTCGTCAAGGTGAACCCATCCATGTCCGGCATTTCGATATCGCTCAGGACCAGATGAACCCCCTGCACCTGCGTCATCCCTTCTTTGGACGCCGCGTCCGCCAGCTGCTGCAGATAGTCCCAGGCTTCTTTTCCGGTAGTCGTTTGGATATAGGCTACGCCGAGCTTTTCTAAGGCCTTCCGGATCTGCGTCCTGGCGACACTGGAATCGTCTGCAAACAGCACACATTTCGATTGAAGTGCCGGCACCGCCTGCATCCCCGCATAGACTTCCTCGTCGGGACGAGGACAGATATCGCTGAGTGTTTTCTCGACATCGAGGATGAGCACCATCCGCCCGTTGTCTAGCATCGTGACGGCGGTCACCGCGCCTTTATTATTTTCACGGACCAGCGCCGGCGGGGTCTTGATCTGCGACCAGGAGGTGCGAATGATGCGATCGACGGCTGCGACATGAAAGGCCTGCAAGCTGCCGTTGTATTCAGTGATGATCAGTATGCCGTTCTCTTTCGAGTCTGGTTTGGTGAGGTCGACCTCCTGTTCGCCGAGTCCGAGGCTGCGCTTGAGCGCAATGACCGGCACCATCGTCCCCCGGATATTGGCCATGCCGACGACGCGGCTGTCCGCTTCAGGGACACGCGTCAGTTCCGGCAGCTTCATTACTTCGCGGACTTTGAAGACGTTGATCCCGAACAGCTCGTTGGTCCCCAGGTGGAACAGCAACAGTTCCATCTGATTGGCGCCGGCAAGCCTGGTTCGCGCATCGATTTCGTTCATCAATGTAGCCATCGTCGACTCCTTCTCCTCAGTAACCCACGTCGAGACTAGGCCGCGACGGCGTGGTGCCATGCATGGGCATTTTCGACCAACTCGGAAATATCCAGGATGAGGACGACTTTTCCATCGCCGGTGATCGTGGCGCCCGAGATGCCCTTGATGCTGTCCAGGTATTCCCAAATCGATTTGATCACGACTTCTTCTTGCGACCGGAGTTCATCGACGACGACGCCGATCCTCCTGTCCCCTAAGGCCGTCACGACGACATTGAAGCGGTCACGATCGGGATCGACGGGAATATCGAATTCTTGCGCGAGACGAAGCAACGGCAACACCCGATCGCGCAGGTGCAGCACTTCGCGTCCATTGATGGTCTTGATGTCCGATTTGGTAATCCGGACGGCCTCGATCACGGAACTGAGCGGAATGGCAAAGGTGGCATGCTCCACTTCGACCATCAGCGCTTGAATGATCGCAATGGTCAGCGGAAGCTTGATGGTGATGAGACTGCCCTTGCCCTGCTCGGACTCGATTTCCACGGTGCCGTTCATCTTGCGGATGTTGGTCCGAACGACGTCCATTCCCACCCCGCGACCGGAGACATCGGTCACATTTTCAGCCGTGCTGAACCCCGGTAGAAAAATCAAGTTCACGACTTCGCGTGGCTCCATGGCGGACAATTCGGCCTCGCTGACCAATCCCTTGGACAGGGCCTTGGCCTTCACTTTATCGATGGGAATCCCCTTGCCGTCGTCTTGAATACGAATGACGATGCTGTTGCCTTCCTGGCTGGCGGCAATCCGCAAGAGGCCTTCGACCGGCTTGTTTTTCTCACGCCGTTCCGTCGGCATTTCAATGCCGTGGTCGATGGCATTTCTCACCAAGTGGACCAAGGGATCGCCGATTTCGTCGGCGACCGATTTATCGAGTTCCGTCTCTTCTCCGTGTGTCTCCAGGCGTACTTGCTTCCCGAGTTTCTGCGACAGGTCTCGTACCAGGCGCGGCAACTTCGCGAGCACTTTCTTGATCGGGAGCATCCTGGTTTTCATGACGGCCAATTGGAGATCGGTCGTCACGAGATTCAACTGGGTGAGGGTTTCGCCCAGGGCACGGACTTGAGGGTCCGACTCATGGCTTTCGTCCAGGGCTCCACCGATCTTGATCAGGCGATTGCGTCCTAAGACGAGTTCACCGACGAGATTCATCACAGAATCCAGCCGGCGCGTCTCGACTCTGATCGTTTGGTCTTCGTCAGCCGACTTCCCTGGCTTGTCCTGTTTGTGCAGCGCCTGGTCGAGTGCGCGCTCGGAAATCACCTTGGCCTGTATGAGCAGTTCTCCAAGGGGTTGCTTCGGCTCGGACTGCTTCTGCTGCTCCGTCAAGGCATCGAATACCTGTTCTTTCGATGCCAGGCCTTCATGCACGAGGATCTCGCCGATCGTCGGATGCGGTGTGGCTGGCGTCGCCGGATCCGGGATTGGAGTCGAGGCAGGCGATGGGGCTGGAGCGGCCATGGCTGGCTTCGCTGCGGGCGCTGTCCTTTCAAATTTTCCGGCTAAGACATCGTCGAGCTTCTTGGCCATTTCCTCTGTCGGCACATTGTTGTCGGTGCCGGTGGCACGAATATCGTGCATGATGGCCTTGACCACATCGACGGCTTCCAAAATGACATTAATGATCGA
>VFKF01000125.1 GCA_009885705.1 Nitrospira sp.
GACGTTCCTCCACCTGAGGCCCGCGGGGGTGGGCGGAGCGCGATACAGCGGGCTGGTCCGAAGCTGGTGCTCAGCGGCTGAGGACGAGACAATACTGGGCTAGTGGCCAGTCTAAGCTAGCCGGTGGGCGTGGGTGGCTGCGAAACTAAAACGATCGGCTAAACATGTAGATCCGTTGTGCTGAAGGTCTTCGGACAGGGGTTCAACTCCCCTCGCCTCCACCAAATCGCGCATCGTGCGTGCCGCCGGTATTTCATCGCTGTATGTGATGAATGCCGGCGGGTCAAATCTTCAGTCTTTTTTGTCCCCTACCAAGTGAAACAGAGTATCGCCCCTTCGAGACTGGCGGAAGAGTAGATTTGTCCTCACGATTTTCGGTACCCTGGTCGGGTGGTGTGGGAAGCACCTGCTTTTTCACGGAGACGAGACCGTCGATGATGCAGTCTCGAAACATGATTCAGGCCATGACGTTCGGCCTATTATCGGTGTTATGGATCACCAGCGATCTTGCACTGGCGAATGAAATCCCGCTTGCCAAGCCGGAGCCGGTTCCAGTACCAGCCCAAGTTCCTGCCCCAGTTCCACCCAAGCCTCATGGAGCAGAGAGTGATCCGAAGCCACCAGGAAAGGTGCATCCTCCTTCTACCGCTGGAGCGATTACAAAGCCGGTTGGTCCACCCCAACTGCCCGTCGAGATCACCGGAAAAGATGGTGTTCCCATGATGCTGGTCCCAGCCGGTGAGTTCACGATGGGGAGCGACAAGGGCGATGATGATGAGCAGCCAATCCATCGTGCCTTCCTCGACAGTTTCTATATGGATAAGTTCGAAGTGACGAATGGCCGGTTTGCGAAGTTTGTCGAGGCGATTCAGAGTGAACCGCCTTGGAGCTTTGCGGACAAGGAGACGCCGGTCATCCATTCGGATCGTCCGGTCCGATGGGTGAACTGGATGGAGGCGACGGGTTATTGTCTGTGGGCCGGGAAACGGTTGCCGACCGAAGCGGAATGGGAGAAATCCGCCAGAGGTGCGGATGGAAGGGTCTATCCCTGGGGGAGCGATGCGCCGACTCCGGCTCATGCAGTCTTCGGGTTAAAAGAAGGGGCTGATACGGTGTCTCCCATTGGCAATCGTGACAAGGGGAAGAGCCCCTATGGGGTCCACGATCTGGCCGGCAACCTCTATGAATGGGTGGCCGACTGGTACGACGAAGAGTTTTATAAGAAGAATCCTGCGATCAACCCGCGTGGACCGATCGAGGGCACCGCGAAGGTGCAGCGTGGCGGCTCCTATATCAATAATCCCTACCGGCTTCGGTCGTCTTTTCGGACCAAAGGCGATCCGACCGAGCACGATCCGAACGTCGGATTTCGCTGTGCCCAAGACGCGCCGAAACTGCCGTAGCCTGTTCTCTCCCCTTTCTCGTTCTCAGCCTGAAGAACTTCAACCCTATCGTTTCGGGCTTCCTGCGATCAGAGGATAGGCGACTCCTGCCAATGCGGCACCGATGATCGGGGCGATCCAAAAGAGCCAAAGTTGTCCCAGTGCCCAGCCTCCCACGAAGAGGGCGGGGCCGGTGCTGCGGGCCGGGTTGACGGAGAGATTGGTGATCGGGATGCCGATCAAGTGGATGAGCGTCAGGCCCAGGCCTATTGCGATGGGGGCGAAGCCTTGGGGCGCGCGGCTGTCGGTGGCTCCAAGGATAATGAACAAAA
>VFKF01000229.1 GCA_009885705.1 Nitrospira sp.
ATGATTCAAGCAGATGTGAAGCTCGATACGCTCGGGTATTTTTGCCCGATGCCGATTATCATGACCTTGAAGAAGATCAAGGAACTCACGGTGGGTCAGGTTCTTGAAGTCGTGTCAGACGACGAAGGTATTAAAAAAGATATGCCGGCCTGGTGCGACACGACCGGACATCAGATGGTCGGGCTGGAAGAAGAACAGGCAAAGTCGGGAATGATCTACAAAGCCTTTGTAAAAAAGACGAAATAATTGCACAGGCTCAGTGGGGACAGTTGGTGGAAGCCGGAGGGACGATGAGATGATCACGCCTCCGGCTTCGTCGTTTTAATGCGTGAAATGGAGTCGGGCGTGGATCGGATCGTCGAATGTGTGCCCAACTTCAGCGAGGGGCGAAACCAGGCGACGGTGCTGGCGCTGGTACGCGCTGTGGAATCCGTGCCAGGGGTGTGGCTGTTGGATCACACGATGGATCGGGACCACCATCGTTCCGTCCTGAGTTTTGCCGGCGAGCCGGATGCCGTGGCTGAAGCGGCGTTTCGCACCATTCGCGTGGCGACCGATCTCATCGATCTTCGCACGCACGAGGGTGTGCATCCTCGTGTGGGGGCTACGGATGTCGTGCCCTTCGTGCCGGTGCGAGGCGCGACAATGCAGGATTGTATCCATCTGGCGAAGCGCGTGGGACAACGGGTCGGAACAGAGCTGGAGATTCCGGTATTCCTCTATGAACAAGCGGCCCTACACCGCGATCATGCTCCGCTCGAATCGGTCCGTCGCGGCGGGCTGCAAGGCCTGGCCTTCCGCATGGGCTCCGATCCGGACTGGGCGCCTGATTTCGGGCCCTCTCACCCCCATGAGACGGCCGGTGCCATCGTCATCGGCGCGCGGCCTCCCTTGATCGCGTTCAATGTGAATCTTCGCTCGACGGACCTGGCGCTGGCTCGATCCATCGCGAAGGAGATTCGCCAATCGAACGGAGGCCTGCCCCATCTCAAAGCCATCGGGGTGGAGTTGGTCAGTCGTCGCATGGTTCAGGTCGCCATGAATCTCACCGATTACATCATCACGCCGATCCATGTGGCGTTCGACGCAGTCCGCACCCGTGCGGCCGCGCAAGGCGTGGCGGTCGCGGGGAGCGAAGTGATCGGACTGGTGCCTCAAGCGGCCTTGGTTCAGGTTGCCGCGCAGAGTCTGTCGCTCGAACAGTTCAATGCCTCGCAGGTATTGGAGACAAGGTTGGAGGCTCGGTTGTCATGCAAGCAGGCCGATCATGTTTCGTCGCGCAAACAGGAACCGGTTGATCTGCAGGCACAATCGCTCGCCGATTTTCTGGAGGCTGTGGCTGCGGCCACTCCGCTTCCAGCCGGCGGCACGGTTGTGGCTTTTGTCGGCGCGCTTGCGGCTTCGTTGGGGGTCATGGGGGCTCGACTGAGCAAGCAGCGAGCAGTCGAGCATCGGTTGAGTGAGATTAGCCGGCGGCTGTGCGAATTGATGCAGGCAGACGGCGAAGCCTATCGGCGATTTCTTCAGGCCTCGGCAGTCACGAAGTCGGACAAGACCCGTCCTGCCCTGTTGTCCTCCGCACTCCACCTGGCGA
>VFKF01000160.1 GCA_009885705.1 Nitrospira sp.
CCGTTCTTTCAGGCCTATTGGAAAAAAGATAAGAATATCTGGGTCTGCTTGAACTGCCATACCCCGTTGGAAAATCAACAGCCGACGTTGGTGAAAGAGATTCCCCGGGGGCGGGTGGAGAAGGCGGTTCAGGAGCCTAACCCCCACTACGATCCTGAATATCAGAAGGAATCGGTCACCTGCGCGGCCTGCCATGTACGGGATGGTGTCATCTATGGCCCATTCGAAGATTCCGCCGCGCCGCATCCGACCAAGTTCGATCCGAACTTTCGCACCGCGCAGGTCTGCCAGCGTTGCCATAACGTGGTGTCCGGCCCGGCGCAATTCTACAAGGTCGGACCATGCGGAACCTACGCGGAATACGAAGGCAAGTTCTTCATGCAGGAGCGGGGCTTCATTTGCCAGAGTTGCCACATGCCCGAGATCGATCGGCCGGTGGCGACGAATGGTCCAATCCGGCGTGGACGCCAGCATCTCTGGCGCGGCGGGCACGATCCCGATATGGTGAAGCGGGCGGTGGGAATCCAAGTACGGGCCGATACCCTGTCGCCCAAACCGGGCGATCGCGTCGGATTTACGCTCACCTTGATCAATGCAGGAGCCGGGCATAAGATTCCGACGGGCGATCCCGACCGATACTTCACCGTTGAGTTTTCCGTGGAAGATCGGCAGGGGAAGGTGCTCGATCGGCAAACGTCGACGATGGGCCGGTGGATCCTCTGGCAGCCGGCTATCGTGGAGTTGTATGATAACCGTCTGTTGCCATTGGCCAGCCGAGAATACCAGTTTGTGTACCAACTTCCGGCGCAGGCCGAGGGCTTGAAAGTAAAGACCCGCGTGGAGTACCACATCCTGAGCGATACGCAGCATGAGATGTTGCAGACCAAATATGGACTGACGGGGAACGATCCCTATCGATTCGTCGTGTATGAGCGGGAGTTTCCTCTGTCCGGTACGCTCGCCGCGGTATTGAACGAGAGCAATCAGCTCTCAGCTACCAGCCGTCAGCCTGACGGGGCAAGTTGTAAGGCCGGAGCGGAGGGCTGATTGCTGAGTGCTCACACCACAAAAGGAATGACATGACACACCCGTTGTTGATCGATACTGAAACTCTCCAACAGAGCCTGGGGCAGCCTGGCCTGGTGATTATCGATGTGCGTGGACGGGCAGCCTATGAATTCGGCGGCCATATTCCAGGCGCCGTGCATTCGACCTGGCATGAGTACAGCGATCCCCAGGCCGTGCCGAAAGGATTGCTCAATCCCGATCGCGTATTCATGGAGCAGAAGATGCGCGCGCTGGGCATCAATCAGGACAGTGATGTGGTCATTTACTCGAACCCCTTCGACAACTGGGGTGACGAAGGCCGCATGTTCTGGATGTTGGAATATTTTGGGCATACGCGTCTGCGCATTCTCGACGGCGGGTGGGTCAAGTGGGTGCAGGAGAAACGTCCGTTCGAACATGGGTGCGTCACGCCCAAGCCCGGGACGTTTACCGTCAAGCCGGTTGCTGCCGTGATTGCCGCGAAAGACGAATTGAAGCAGCTCGTGAAGCAGCCACATCCTGGCACCGTGATCGTCGATGCGCGCAGCCTCGAAGAATATCTCGGGAAAGAGGTGTCGGGGATCCCTCGGCCCGGGCACATTCCCACGTCGATCCATCTGGCCTGGACGGGATTTCTTCAGCCGAATGCCACGGTGAAAGATTTGGTGACAATCACCGAGAGCTTGGCCGACAAAGGTCTCAAGCAGGATCAAGACGTGATCTGTTATTGCACTGGCGGCGTCCGTTCTGCCTGGCTCTATTTCGTCCTCAGGCTTGCGGGCTATCGCAATGTGCGCAACTATCCGGGGTCCTGGTGGGAATGGAGTCGGGACTTTGCCTGTCCGGTGGAGAAAGATGCCAAGGGATTGCAGCATATCTTGAACGTTGATCCACAAGTTAGAGCTTCTTGACAGCAAAAAACCGGCTGTGTAAGGTGAAGGACCCACGATACTGCGGATCCCTTGCGCACATCGAATGAATTTTAACCATTGAGGAGGAATCCATGAAAATGAAAGCCCAA
>VFKF01000382.1 GCA_009885705.1 Nitrospira sp.
CTGATTATGTCGGCCCCGAGTTGCTGGCAGAGTTCGAGCGGCGCCATGGCGTGCATGTCGTGGTGGATACGTTCAGCAGCAACGAAGAACTATTGGCCAAGCTTCAGGGAGGGGCCACAGGCTATGATGTGACGGTGCCGTCGGACTTCATGGCAGCGATCATGATCCAGCAGGGGCTCGTTGCCGAACTCGACTCCACGAAGCTGCCTAATGCCGCTACATTGGAAGACCATCTTCAGCATCTTCCGTTCGATCCGACACAGCGGTATGCCATTCCCTATCTCTGGGGGACGGTCGGGATCGGGTATGACTCAGCTGTCGTCTTGACGCCGCCGGACAGTTGGGCTGTGTTGTGGGATCCCCGCTACAAAGGGAAGATCAGCATGTTGAACGATCAGCGGGAAGTGTTTGGAGCAGTGCTCCGGTCGATGGGGGCCTCCATGAATACGAAGGACCCGGCGTTGATTGAGGCGGCAAAAGCGCGATTGTTGGTGCAGAAACCGTTGGTGAAAGCCTATGCCAGCGAGCATTACGACCAGCTCTTAGCGTCGGGCGATGTGGTGCTGGCGCATGGGTGGGGAGGGCCGGTTGCCCGGGCGATGCGGGATCGGCCGTCGATTCGCTATGTGGTGCCGAAGGAGGGCGGGACGCTCTGGGCGGATTGTCTGGTCGTACTGAAGTCCTCTCCCAGAAAGGAATTGGCAATGCAGTTTATCAATTACCTCTTGGAGCCACAGGTGGCGGCGCGCACAGCAGAGCGCTTGCTCTTTGCCTCGGCCAATAAGGCAGCCAGGCCTTTTGTGCCTTCACGAATTTTGGATAATCCGGCCATCTATCCACCCCTCGACCTGCTTCCTCGTCTGGAATGGATGACCGACGTCGGCTCGGCACTGCGAATGTACGATCGGGCTTGGACTGAGCTCAAGATGCAGTAGCAGGAGAGCTGTTTCTCGCTGATTCATAGGGGGATCGATAAGGGATGATAAGCGCTTATTTATCAAGAGGTTCTTTGCTTCGGCCTACGTACACGGTATAATCACATTTCCGTGAGATCGAAGGTGCAGTGGCGGCAAATTTATAGGAGCCTGTCAGTGTTGCTGGATCGACGATTCGCGCTCATGTGCTTCCTCTCAATGATCAGTGTTCTGGGGATGTCGGGATCTCTTGCCGGTGCGGCCTCGCCGGCTTCCATGTCTGAACAGACCACTGTAGCATCGAAGGCGCTTCGCCTCAGCGTGAACGATGCCCTGGCCTTATTCGTCAGCCAAAATCTGGATGTGCTCATCGCCAAGTACGGGATCGAGTACAGCAAGGGACAGCAGATCACCGCGGGGTTGTTTCCCAATCCTGTGGCCTCGATCGGGACGCTCAGCGCCTATACGCAAGGGAGAACCTTGGCCAACAGCGGGCAGTTGTTTTCACAAGTCTCTCAGCTCTTTGAATTGGCAGGGAAGCGGGGTTATCGAATCGAAAGTGCGGGGTTCGGCACGCAATCGGCAGAGGCCGCCTTTGAAGATGCCGTGCGGCAGCTCGGGTTTACGGTGAAGGACACCTACTATCGGATTCAGCTGGCTCAACGTCGACTGGTGTTGGCCGAAGAGAACCGCGACCGTTTTTCACGAATCCTCGACATCAACACGATCCGTTTCAAAAAAGGGTACATCGCAGAAGTCGACCTGATTCGAATCAGGCTGCAGATGGTGGACTTTCAAGCGCAAGTCATTCAATCGCTTCAGGAAGCCGAGTCGGCGAGGGGCGATCTGCGCCAGCTTTTGCGGTTATCCCCCAAGACCATGCTGGAGTTAACCACGGAATTGGACTTTCGCC
This sequence comes from Nitrospira sp., assembly GCA_009885705.1. Lineage (GTDB taxonomy): Bacteria > Nitrospirota > Nitrospiria > Nitrospirales > Nitrospiraceae > Palsa-1315. Next base: position 1,828 of record VFKF01000382.1, read on the forward strand.
GGATCGATCCTGATATCGAGCGGTTGCGTGTGGCCGCCCTCGATGTGCGACCGGACATCCGGTCCAAACGGTATACGTTTTCTCAGCGGGAATCCGATCTCAAGCTGGCGAAGGCCTACCGGATCCCCGACGTGACGATCGGGGCCGGGTATGCCGTGCAGGGATCCAAAGGACCAGATAATCCTGGCCAGGTGGCGCTCAATGCCAGTATCCCATTGGCCCTGTTCAATAGGAATCAGGGAGGGATTCGCCAGGCGGAGGTGTCGCTCCAGGCGGCGGAAGCCGACTTGAATAAGACCGTCAATCTAGTTGAGAATGAAGTGGAAGTTGCCTATCGCAACTTGTTGCAGAGTCGGCGATTGGTCGAAGCCTATGTCGGTGGAGTATTGGAAGATGCCCGTTCGACCTTTACGATTGTTGAACGGGCGTATGAGCGGGGCGGGGCGACGATTCTTGATTTGCTCGACGCCGCTCGTACGTCGCGGACGATTCAGCAGAACTATATCGAGGCGCTGTTTAACTATCAGCATCAGCTCTTTCAGTTGGAAAGCGCCGTGGGGCAGGAGATTGCGTCGTGAGGAGCCAGGTCAAGGCTAAGGCATTCGTTGAACGTATGAATGAATCTCGCCGGCCATTGTTTACTCGAACGGCTTCAACCGTTGCCGTTGCTTGTCTGTTTCTTGTTGCCTGTGGGCGAGGAGAGCAACCGGCAGTCTCTAATGCCGCCAGCCCTCTTCCTCCAAAAGCCGGTTCAGTTCAGGAATCGCATCCACGAGTGGAAACGGCTCTCGTTGAAGTCGGGTCGGGGGCTCATGACTTGACCTTGTCTGGGAAGGTCGCCTACGGGGAAGATCGCTACTCCAGAATTTCCTCTCCACTTCAAGGGCGCGTCCTCGAAGTACGGGCGCATTTGGGCGAGCGTGTGCAGGCTGGGAGCGTGCTGTTGGTGTTGGATAGCCAGGAAATTGCGCAGGCCTATTCAGAATACGTCAAGGAAGATTCCGATCTCCAATATGCGACTCGTGCCCGTGATTTGGCTAAGGACCTGTATGAGAACAAAGCCCTGCCGTTGAAGGATCTCAAGCAGGCGGAGAACGAACTGACCAAGGCGCGCGCAGAGTTTCGCCGCGCAAAAGAGCGCTTGTTGTCGTTGCGGGTGCCAGCCCAGGAATTGGATAAACCGCTTGATCGGCAGAAAATTACGTCACGATTCGATATGAAGAGTCCCTTGACCGGAATTGTTGTGGAGCGGAACGTCACGCCCGGGCAGTCGATCGGGGGCGATTCCGGCCAAGTGGTGTTTACGGTGGCCGACCTCGATATGTTGCAGGTCGTGGCGGATGTGTATGAACGGGATCTGGCGTTGGTCAGAGAAGGACAGTTTGCGACGGTGAGCGTGGAAGCGTACCCTGACGTGAGTTTTCCCGCGACCGTGGCCACCATCGGTGACGTGGTCGATACGACGTCGAGGACGATTAAGCTACGCGCCTGGGTCAATAATAAGGACCATCGGTTGAAGCCGGAAATGTTTGCGCGCCTCCATATCCAGGTCGGAGAGTCGACCCCGCTGCTGATGATTCCTCGCGAAGCGGTATTGGAAGTGGACGGGAAGCAGTTCGTGTACGTGCTCGAAGGTCCCGACCAGTATGTCAAACGGGAAGTCAAAGTCAGCACGATTTCACCGGATCATGTGCGCGTCTTGGAAGGCCTGGTCTCCGGCCAGCGTATTGTGACTAAAGGCGCCGTGTTGATTAAGGGACAGGAAGTGAAGGGATAGTGTTGCCGTGGTGGTTGTCCTCCTTCCAATTGGAATCTAATCGCACCCCATGATAGCCCGAATCGTCGAACTCTCTCTGGTCCAGCGGGTCATGGTCTGTGTCCTGGGCTTTCTCCTCCTGTTTGGCGGGCTCTACGCCTTTCATCTGCTCGACATCGTTGCCTATCCGGACCCCTCGCCGCCGATGGTCGAACTGATCACCCTGCAGCCTGGATGGTCGGCGGAGGAGGTCGAGCGCCAGATCACGATTCCCATTGAAGTCGCCCTCAATGGCATGCCCGGCCTCACCGACATTCGCTCCCTCTCGATCTTCGGGCTGAGCGACATCAAAATCTATTTCGATTTCGATACGGAGGTGTTTCGCGACCGTCAGGAAGTCCTGAATCGGTTGAGCTCGGTGCAGTTGCCTCCTGGAGTGGCGCCGTCGCTGTCTCCCTGGTGGGCGATTGCCGAAATCTATCGATATGAACTCACGGGGACGGGCGAGACCACGCTCACGGATTTGAAAACGGTTCAAGATTGGCAGGTCCGTCGAGAATTCCGGCGCATTCCAGGAGTGATCGACGTCACCGCGTTCGGCGGAACGACCAAGGAGTATCACGTCGATATCGATCCGGGGCGGTTGATCAGCTATGGCGTCAGTCTCTCACAGGTGATGTCCGCCTTAACCAACAGCAATGCCAACGTCGGCGGCAACTACCTGACGATCGGTGCGCAGAACTACAATATCCGTGGGTTAGGCTTGATCAACGGGATCGCGGATATTGAAAACGTCATGGTGGCCGAAAAAGACGGGACTCCGATTTTCGTCAAGACACTCGGGACGGTCGCGGTCGGTCCACGAGTTCGATTGGGTAAGGTCGGCATCGACGATCGCGACGACGTCGTCGAAGGTGTCGTCCTGCTCCAGCGCGGGTATAAGGCGCTCAATGTCCTGGAGAAGGTACGAGGAAAGGTCGAGGATCTCAACACCTGGAAGCTGCCGGCTGGCATCAAGGTCAAAACTTTTTATGATCGTACGGCTTTGATTCATACAACAGTGGAGACGGTGACCGATATTCTGATCAGCGGCATGATCTTGGTGTTTATCATCTTGTTTGTATTTTTGGGGCATTTGCGCGCGGCGTTAATTGTCGCCTTGACCATCCCGCTCTCCTTGTTGTTTACCTTCGGTATGATGGTCTCGATCGGTCAATCGGCGAATTTGATCTCCCTCGGGTCCATCGATTTCGGCATCATCGTCGATGCGACGCTGATCATGGTGGAGAGCATCTTCTTCCATCTGGCCCACGGGAAGACGCATGGCCTGACGGTCCACCAGCAGATTGTGAGGGCTGCTCGACAAGTCGGACAACCGATCTTCTACTCCACGGCGATTATTGTGGTGGCGTTCATCCCGCTCTTTACGATGACGGGTGTGCCCGGGAAAATTTTTGCACCGATGTCCATCACCTATGGGTTTGCCTTGATGGGCGCGCTATTGATGGCGTTCACCTTGGCGCCGGTATTGTGCTCCTTCTTGCTCAATGGTCCGATCAGCGAGGAGGATACAAAGATTGTGAGGGGCATTCGGCGTTTCTACAACGGCATCTTGGACTGGGCATTAGATCATCGGGTTGTCGTCGTCGGCGCCTGCGTCGGGCTTCTGGCTGTCACCTTCGTGGCATTGAAGTCGATCGGAGGAGAGTTCATGCCGGCGCTTGAAGAGGGAAATCTTTGGGTGCGTGCCACGATGCCCGTGGATATTTCCTTCGACCAAGCCGCAAAACTCACGAGCGAGATTCGCCGCCTGTTCCGCGAGTCGCCCGAAGTTACGACGATCGTCTCGCAGTTGGGCCGTCCGGACGACGGCACCGATCCCACGAGTTTTTTCAATGCCGAGTTTTTGGCCAATCTCAAGCCGGAAAAAGAATGGCGTCCCGGCTTGAGTAAAGATGGATTGATCGAAGAGATCGAAGGGAGACTGAAAGTCATTCCCGGAATTATCTTCAATTTTTCGCAGGTCATTCAGGACAATGTGGAAGAAGCCATGTCCGGGGTGAAGGGAGAGAACTCCATCAAGCTGTTCGGGTCCGATTTGAAGACCATGGAAGCGAAGGCGATGGAAATCGAACATGTCATGAGGAACATCCATGGCGTCAAAGATTTGGGAATCTTCCGCCTGGTGGGACAGCCGAATCTGCTGATCCAGGTCGATCGCGAGGCGAGCGCTCGGTATGGGCTGCAAGTGTCGGATGTGAACGCCGTGGTCCAGGCGGCTGTCGGAGGCCAGGCTGTCACGCAGGTGTACGAGGGCGAACGGCTCTTCGATCTTGTTGTCCGTTTTCTTCCGGAGTTTCGACAGGACGTTGACGCGATCGGCAATATTTTGGTCAGTACGCCGGATGGGGCCCGTATTCCCTTGAAACAAGTGGCCTCCATTACGACGCAGACCGGCGCCTTCATCATCTATCGCGAAAACAACGAGCGGTATATTCCGATCAAGTTCAGTGTCCGGGATCGCGACCTTCAAAGTACCGTCGAAGAGGCCCAAGCGCGGCTGGCCAAGGAGGTCACGCTGCCCGAGCGGTATCGGATGGAATGGGCCGGTCAATACGATCAGTTGAAAGAAGAACAAAAACGATTGGCCAAGGTGGTGCCGATCAGTTTGGTGATCATTTTGTTTCTCTTGTACACGACCTTCGATTCGATCAAGAACGCCCTCCTGGTTTTGAGCACGGTTCCCTTTGCCTTAGTGGGCGGGGTGTTGTCTCTGGTTGCCACGAATACGAATTTTAGTATCTCTGCCGCGGTCGGCGTCATTTCGACGCTGGGTGTGGCGATTCTCGGCGGCGTGTTATTGATTTCACGCATCGAAGAATTCCGGCGCACGGGGTTGACCCTTCGGGAGGCCGTTCGGAAGGGGGCCGACGTGCAGATGCGACCGATTCTCATGGCGACATTAGGTGCCGCAATTGGCTTATTGCCTGCCGCGCTGGCAACCGGCATTGGGTCCCAGGCACAGAAACCGCTCGCACGAGTGGTGGTTGGAGGTATGCTGACAGCAGCCGTACTGATTCTGGTGGTCTTGCCGGTGCTCTATGAAATTGTCCATCGGCGCGATGAGCGTCTTGGTGAAGGGGAAGAAAGGGAATGATTGTGCAGAAACGACATTTGTATTCCTGGGGAATCTTCGCATTGGCTGTGTTGCTGGGAGTGCCCGAGACCTTGTGGGCCGACCCTGTAGGAAGAGGAAGGGCTATCCCGGTTCAGGTGCCGTACGAGGCGCCTCCAAAGGGACAGGATGTTCTGGCTGAGTCCGTTCCACAGAATACGAAACCGTTGACGCCTGAAGAAGTCCAGCGGGCGGAAGCGCTCCTGCCGTTGCTTGAAGGGAAGCAAGAGTTTTGGGCGATGGGGGAATTCGTGCATCTCGGCGAGCCTGCCGTGCCGGTCCTGGTGAAGGGCCTGACCATGCCTGGCCCGCGGATTCGCTACA
>VFKF01000354.1 GCA_009885705.1 Nitrospira sp.
GGCGAAAAAAAACGCTTTCACCGGGAGGATAATCTCCCCTGCAAAAGCGCTGATCCCAACGAGTCCTCTAACGCCACTCGTACCCCCTACCACCATCAATCCACTAAGCCAGCGAGACGCTTCTCCGCCCCGTAGACCGCTTCGGCTATTTCTTACGCTTGCCCTGAGACGTCCCTCGCTTCTGTTCCCGCTTCCGCCATGAGCGAATCACCTTCAATCCCACGAACCCACCGGCAGCTGCAGCAACGGCGCCCAACCCTCCGTAGACCCACATTGGCACGCGTTCCCTATCGTGTATACAGCCGGCTCCAAAGTTGACCTGGACTTTTCGCTCTGCCTCCAGATCCTTCGGGTCAAACGAAATCTTTTGCTCCCGCTGCTCCCCCCTGGCTTCAACCAGCAACGGATCGCCTAGATTATCGTTATGGAGATGAAACGCCGCCTTGTAGTACCCGTCTCCGTCGGTCTTCACGATCTGGCCGTAGGAGATTCTCGTATCCTTCACGAGCACGTCTATATTTGCGCTGCCCTTCCCATCCGTTCCGCAGACAAAGCCTTCGACCGTAAAACGGTGGTCGGCTTCATGCGTGGCAGAAACAACCGATGGGAGACCGCCTACTACAGCTATGGCCAGGACCCACTCCCGCCACCGCGATTCATTCTGTGCGATCTGTCTACGCCTCATGAGCTCTGGACTGACCCCTTTTTCGGTCGCCGAACTCTTGCATCCGGCTCACACAGCAGAACGTCCGATCAGCAATGAGCCAGGCCATTTTGAGGCCGACCCTTTTAACATAGCCCCTACTCTTTGTCAACGAATTGACAGCCCATTTCAACAAGCGGGCAAGCCCCATTCCCTGCGCCAGGAGCGGGCTATTCAAGACATGTCTGTATAGAAGAACGAGCGGGAAAAAGATAGAGCTAGAATGCAGAGAGGCTAGAGAATTCCACGGGCTTGCGCGTCCGCGGCAACACGTTCCACTTCGGCCCGTCGCTCAGAATCCTTCTTCGCGATCCAGGTTTCCCAGGATTTTCCCGTGGCCGTGTCCTCACCCGTGAAGGCAATGGAGGCGATCTGATCGTACCGGATGCGACGAGCAGGAGAGCTATCGGAAGGAAACACTTCAAGATAGGAATCGGAACCACCGACCTGGCGATTGAACAGATACCCGCCGAGCGACTCCCCCGACTTCAAGACGATGGTCACATCGCCACGATAGTCGAACGCTAGCTCCACGGCTTCCGCCAGCTCAGCAAAAGAAGAAGGCTGAAACACACGGCCTTCCAGCGAGCCCGCCACACCATCACTATGGTTCTTGGTATCGGTCATGAGAACAGTGTCTTTCGTGAAGCGTATCTCGTGAAGCGAGTGACCATCCTGCGAACGACGATAGACGAGCGTCGTTTCAGGCCGCTTGTCATCGAGACGTCGGAAGCATCGTTAACTTCACAGTCCGGCCAAACCCGGATAAGGTGCCGAAGGTATCTTCGACTGCCGATGCCTCATAGCCGCAATGCACCATACAATCGGCGCATTTCTCATTCCGCCCCGTCCCGTAGTGGTCCCATTCCGTGCTGTCCATCAGCTCACGGAATGTCTTCGCGTAACCTTCCTGAAGCAAATAGCAGGGCTTCTGCCACCCGAATACGTTATAGGTCGGATTGCCCCAAGGCGTGCATTCATACTCCCGGCGCCCCATCAAGAAATCGAGGAACAGCGGTGACTGATTAAACTGCCACCCCTTCTTCGGACTCCCCAAAATACGGGAAAATAATTCCCTTGTGCGTTCTCGCTTCAAGAAATGCTGCTGGTCCGGCGCCTTATTGTAGCTGTACCCCGGAGAGATCATCATGCCTTCGACGCCGAGCTCCATCATCGCATCGAAAAACTTGCGCACGCGTTCAGGATTGGCATCGTCGAAGAGCGTCGTATTGGTGGTCACCCGATGTCCCCGCTTCAACGCCGCCTTGATAGCCTTCACCGCGACGTCATAGACGCCGTCCCGGCACACCGCCAGATCGTGCTCATCTTTCAGCCCGTCCATGTGGACGCTGAACGTGAGAAACTTCGACGGTTCATACTCATCGAGTTTCCTCTCCATCAGAATCGCATTGGTACAGAGGTACACATACCGTTTCTGCGCAACCAGCCCGCGAACAATCGACGCCATCTCGGGATGGATCATGGGCTCTCCGCCGGGAATACTGACGATCGGGGCTCCACATTCTTCGGCCGCAGCCCAGCATTGCTCCGGAGTCAGCCGCTTATCCAGCACATGGTCCGGGTACTGAATCTTTCCGCAGCCGGCACAGGCCAAATTACACCGGAATAACGGCTCCAGCATCAACACGAGCGGATACCGCTTCACCCTTGTGACCTTCTGGGTGAGCACGTACTTCGTAACTGTAAACATCTGGGAAAGTGGAACGGCCATTCCTCTCTCTCCTTCTACTTATGCTGTCTGTGTAGTGAGCAACTGCGAACTGCAGCTGGACTTGCGAGCAAGAAACGGGACAAATCCTAACACGCTCATCCCCTATCGTCAATTTGGAGGCGCCGGGCGGGTTCGAACCGCCGAATCGCAGTTTTGCAGACTGCTCCCTTAACCACTTGGGTACGGCGCCCCGCAGGCATTATAGCGGGCCCTCGTCCTCTATCTCAACTTGCCATTTCAGCAATGCGGCGTGGATGTGACGGATAGATAATCAGCGGTTGGGCAATACAGGGATTTCTTTTCCTAGCGTGGTAGGCTCATCCGACTGCGAACTCATCGATTCCCATCCTTCGTTCGACGGGACCACGACCGTCCCATTCCCTTCAGCTTCCTTTTCCTTGGCCATCAGCTCGACCTCTTGAATCAGCGTGTCCATCAATTCTTCGATGGGCACCTTGCGAACGAGCTTGCCCTTTTTGAACAGGATTCCCTTGCCTTCACCGCCGGCAATCCCGATATCCGCTTCCTTCCCCTCGCCAATCCCGTTCACGACGCAGCCAAGGACCGACACATTCAACGGGGTCGTGATATGACCGAGCTTCTTTTCCAATTCGTTGGCCAGCTTCACCACATCGATCTCAACTCGGCCACAGGTTGGGCAGGCGATGACATTGATCCCCCGGTGGCGCAGTTCGAGCGACTTCAGGATCTCGAACCCTACTTTGACTTCTTCAACCGGATCAGCAGCCAGCGACACGCGCAGCGTGTCGCCGATTCCCTGTGAGAGCAGGTATCCAAGCCCCATGGTCGACTTGACGGCGCCCGTCAGCGCCGTTCCCGCCTCTGTAATACCGATGTGCAGGGGATAGTCGGACTGGTGGGCGAATAACCAATAGGCATCAATGGCATGGTGCACATCGGATGCCTTCAACGACACCTTCATGTTCGTAAAGCCAACATCTTCTAACGCATGGACGGCGTTGAGCGCCGATTCAGCCAAGGCTTCTGGCGATGGCCAGCCATACTTGTCCAACAACGGCCGCTCGAGCGACCCGCCGTTCACGCCGATACGCAAGGGAATGCCTCGCTCGTTGACCGCCTTGATGACTTCTTCGACTTTCCACCAGGCGCCGATGTTGCCGGGATTGATCCGGACACAGTCCACGATCGCAGCGGCTTTCAATGCCAGCCGATGGTCGAAATGAATATCCGCGATCAGCGGCACGGTCATCGCCGCTTTGATCTGTGGCAGCACTGCCGCCGCTTCGTCGTCCGGCACCGCCACACGAATTACTTCACAACCGGCCGCTTCCAGCTGGCGGATTTGCTCGATCGTCGCTGCGACATCTCTCGTGTCAGTCGAACACATCGACTGGACTGATATGGGCGCATCTCCGCCGATCTTGAGCTTGCCAACCGTGATCTGCCTGGTTTTTCGTCTCGTAATATGCATCGTGTCTTCTTGCCGTCTTTCCTCTTAGCTTCCCTGCTCGTCTCCGTGTGGCAATCGATCGGCCAATGTGGCGAGCGGGCGCTGCTCTCGCGCAGGAGCCGTCGCTTGACCGATCAATTCCTTCACGCTCTGATAGATACCTTCCGCCGTAAGCCCGTACCGTTCACGCAAGAAATCCTGCGGCCCTTGCTCGATGTACCAATCGGGCAGCCCAAGAACCTTCGTCCTCACATCCGTCACGCCGCCATCCGACAGGGCTTCGAGCACGGCTGAACCGAACCCGCCCATTTTACAGCCTTCTTCAACGGTCACGACATAGCGAACGTTCTTCGCGACCCCGACGATCAAATCCTGATCCAACGGCTTCACAAAACGCGCATTCACGACCGCAGTTGAAATACCTTCCGCTTCAAGCCGTTTTGCGGCCGTTACCGCATGCCAGACCGACACACCAATCGCGACGATCGCGACATCTGTGCCTTCCTGCAAGAGTTCACCCTTCCCCATCGGCAAGGCCTTCGGCTCCTGATCCATCGTCACGCCCAGGGTCAGCCCACGAGGATAACGCACTGAGGCAGGCCCATCATGCTCGACGCAGGTCTTCATCATATGCTGCAACTCATTTTCATCCTTTGGCGCCATGACCGCCATGTTCGGCATGTGGCGCAGGAACGCATAATCGAACGCACCGTGGTGCGTCGTCCCATCTTCCGCCACCAACCCACCGCGATCGATGCAAAAAGTTACCGGAAGGTTTTGGGTCGCCACATCGTGCACCACCTGGTCGTACGCCCGTTGCAAGAAGGTGGAGTACATGGCCACCACCGGGCGGAGGCCCTGCGTCGCAAGACCAGCTGCAAACGTCACCGCATGTTGTTCGGCAATACCCACGTCATAGATCCGGTCCGGGAACTCCTTCTCGAAAATGTTCAGGCCGGTCCCTTCACACATCGCAGCCGTAATCGCAACGATGCGCTTATCTTTGCGGGCCAGCTTCACCAATGATTCAATGGCGATCTGCGTATAGGACGGTCGAGCTGCTTTTTTGGCCGGTGCCCCGGTTTCCCGCACAAAAGGCGGACAGGCATGGAACCAAACCGGATTGTTCACGGCAGGCTCATAACCCAATCCCTTTTTCGTGATGACATGGAGCAACACAGGCCCCCTCATCTTCAACACATTCTCCAGGGTGGGCAATAGATGCTCAAAGTTATGGCCGTCGATCGGTCCGGCATATCTGAACCCAAGTTCTTCAAAGAGCAGGCCGGGAAGGATCGCGCCTTTCGCCAATTCTTCGGCCCGGCGAGCCCATTTCTGCATATCCTGCCCGATATGGGGAATCTTCCCCAACAGTTGCCCCGTTTCCTCTCGCATCTTGGTATAAAATTCTCCGGTGAAGGTCCGGTTCAAATACGAGGAAATGGCTCCGACATTCTTCGAAATGGACATTTGATTGTCGTTCAGAATGACCAGGAAGTCTTTCCCCAACCCTCCGGCATGATGCAGACCTTCCAGCGTCATACCGGCGGTCATGGCGCCATCTCCGACGACACAGACCACTTTATTCTTCTGTCCTAATTGCTCGCGCGCGGCAACCATCCCGAAGGCGGCGGACACGCCGGTACCAGCATGGCCCGCATTGAACGTATCGAACACGCTCTCCTCGCGCTTGGTAAATCCGCTCATCCCCCCGTACTGACGGAGCGTATGAAATTGCTCCCGGCGCCCGGTGAGGAGCTTATGCGCGTAGGCTTGATTGCTGGTATCCCAAACGATCTTGTCTTTCGGCGTATCGAGCAAATACTGCAATGCCACCGTAAGTTCGATGACCCCAAGGTTCGAAGCCAGATGGCCTCCGACATTAGAGACCACGCCGATAATCTGTTCCCGCAGCTCCTGGCACAAGGCTGGGAACTGTGCCGGCGAGAGCCGTTTCAGATCAGCAGGGCTGTGAATGGTCTTCAAGATCGACATGGCAGATGCTCCTTTGCATGAATGCTTGGGTCTGTAAAAACGAGCTGGGTTCAGATACGCACTGGCGAAGCAACGTAGCAGCTTACAGGTTAACCGTTCGGATTTTCACATGGAACCCCCATGTTGTCAAGCGGTTAGCCAGCCAACATCTCGCAATTCCTCTCTCACTCATGGCTCGAATCGATGAGAGAAGACCGTCGAGAGCATAGAGTCTTCCGACCCACCAGCGATGAAGTCCATATTCTCGATGCCTGAGACCGGCCATTGCAGTCGAATTCCTGCGCAACAGCCGTCACGGTTAGTAGGGGAAATCCAACCCCGCATAGATTGCGCCGCCTTCCCGGCTATAGCCGTAGTCGACGCGTCCGACAACATTGGGTCGCACGATGCCGCGGAATCCAACACCAGGAGTCATGCGATAACTCTTAAAGCTGACGTCCTTATAGTCATTGAAGACCTGACCGGTATCCAGGAACGGCGCGACTTCGAAATCCGCGATGACGCCCGCAACCCTCGTCCTCGCCAAATGAATCCGCTCCTCGATACTGAGCGACACAAGATGTTTGTCGATGAAACGATCGACGCCGAATCCACGCAAATTGTTTTGCCCACCCAATGAACTTTGCTCGAAGAACGGAACCTGTGTCCCAATGGTCGCCTGGAGGTCCGCACGCACGACGAGGATCGCGCGCTTCGACTCGCTTGGGAAGAGTTTCTTTACCTCGACTTCGTAGCGGGAATAGACGGGATGATCGCCGTTGCGAATATTCTGATTGACCTCGGCATACGCCGTCACGGCCATCCCATCGGTAGGCGTGACCAAATTATTGCGCGTATCGTAATAGAACGTCGCCCGGTGGCCGACAATGATCGATTCGCCCTGCACGCCATCCACCGTCGAAAACCGGTCTCCGGTAAAGGGGAGATCGGTGGCGCCCTTCTGCAGACGCACGTCGCGGACACGCTGGCCGACGGCAATCTGGGTCACTTCGTTGGCATAGACCCCAAATCGCCAATTCGCTCGCCCCTCACGCGCCGTATAGTTCGTCTGTTGCGGCTCAGAGGTCGCTTCTCCTACCCCAAAAAAACGAGAGGTGGCATTCTTGAAAAATGAGGCACCGAAATTCAAGGAGTAGCGTCCCTGGCTGAAGGCTGGGTCGGCATAACTGAAAACCAGTTTCCGCTCGATCCGCTCCGTGAAGGAGCCGATGAAACGAATCTCGCGCCCACCCGGTTCGTAGCGAAATAGATTGAGCGCCCCGCGCGTCCCCACAATGGAGTTGCGAACGACCATCGGCGCGACGATATATTTCAGCTCCCCGTCGGGATCTGTAATCAATATCGGCGTGATCAGCCCGACATCGTTCCCATCGTTCTTGCTGGTCGACACGGACGGAACCGGGAAGTATTGAACGTCAGCCCGTACGGCCTCAGGCAACGAGATGGCATTCGCCGCAAGAAACAGGAGGGCAACGGCGATACAGCCGCGCAAGCTTGTCATGGAGTTCCTGGAAATCTCTACGGGGCTTTAATCTTATCGGACTTCTTGCGGAGCTGATCGATCAAGTCGGCATAACTTGAGGAACGGAGAATTTTCGAGAACTGTCCACGGTAGTTACTCACCAAACTCACGCCGTCCACCACCACATCGTAGACTCGCCACTCCACACCCTTGTTGAGCAGGCGGTAATCGAGAGGGATTTCAGTCTTGCCGGTCAGGACCTTCGTCCGCACCTCGGCAAACTCCTTATCGACCCGTTCATTGAGGTACTGCACCCCCTCACCGGAATAGGTCTCGACTTTATCGGCATAGGAATTCGTCAAGAGCGTCTGGAACAGGGCAACGAACTCTTGCTTGTCTTTATCGGCGAGCGTATTCCAGGGAGCTCCGAGCGCCCGTCTCGACATTTCAGGATAATCGAACCGGTCCCCGACAACCTGCTCCAATCTCTTCCGGCGCTCTTCAGCTCGCGCCGGCTGTTTCAGCTCCTTGTCCTGGATGACTCTGAGCACCTCGTCGATGGTGCTCTTCATGGCCTCAGTCGCGCCGCCGGCGACTGCAGGCTGGACCGCCACGACGCTGAGCAACAATAGGAGACAGGCCATCCCACTCGCGGCCCTGGCCCAACTCCATCTCTCCGCTGATCGACCGGCAGACCCCTGGATCTCCATGGATACTCCTCCCCTGCTACATCCCCGCCCATTCTCTACGATCGGATGATCAGTTCACCTTACCATGCACATACTGACTCACCAATTCCTCAAGATCGAGGCCCGATTCAGTATCGCGTATCGTATCCCCAGGCTTGAGCGGATCGCCACCCCCTCCGGGAGACAGCGCGAGGAACTTCTCTCCGATGATGCCCCGCGTTTTGATCGAGGCAATCGTGTCGGTGTAGAGCTTGACGGTGTTATTCACCGCCAACTTCACCATCGCGCGATCCTCTTTGAGCACAATCCCGCGTACCCGGCCGACTTCGACTCCGGCGATTTCGACCGCCGAGCCTGGCTTAAGCCCCGAAGCCGTATTGAACTGCGCGTCGACCTCGTAGACGTCGCCGCTGACCAACTCAAGTTTCCCGAGCTTGACCGCCAGATACCCGAGACACAAGATGCCGACGAGCACGAACACACCGACCACCATCTCTAGCTTGGCTTTTTCCATCCTTAATACTCCCCCTCTCACCCAACGAGCGATCCAGGCAACGCTACAGTCCCACCGACTGAAATAAATTCGTGAATCTCCGGATCGGTGGTCCGCTGGAACTCAGCGGCCGGGGCCATCAACGCAATCTTGCCTTTCCGAAGTATCGCCACCCAATCGGATATCCCGAAGATCTCCGGAATTTCATGGCTGACCATCACCGCCGTAAAACCGAACCGCCGCTGCATCGTGACGATTAAATCGTGAATCGACTTCGCCATCAACGGATCCAGCCCGGTCGTGGGCTCATCGAAGAGAATGATTTCCGGCTCCATGACCAACGCCCGTGCCAATCCTGCCCGCTTTCGCATACCCCCGCTCAACTCGGCAGGAAACTTGTGTCCCATCCCCGCCAGCCCGACTTCCCCGAGCTTTTCCTCAACCCGTTTGGTCACCGCCGAGCCCTTCATGCGCAATTTTTCACGCAACGGAAAGGCCACGTTCTCGAAGACCGAAAGAGAATCGAACAATGCAGCCCCCTGAAACAACATGGCAAAACGTTTCCGCACATCGTTCAACCTGGTGCCCGACAGCCGGGAGATCTCGACATCGCCGACCCAGACCTCACCGCGATCCGGCTGCATCAGCCCGATCATATGCTTGAGGAGCACACTCTTTCCCTCTCCGCTGCGGCCGATAATGGTCGTCAGCTTGCCGACGGGGATCGAGAGATCGACGCCCTGTAACACCGGTTGTCCGCCCAGCTTTTTCTCGACGCCAATAAGCTTGATCATGAAATTAGAGCAAGACCGAGGTCAGAAAATAATCCCAGACAAGAATGAGCACTGACGACAAGACCACGGCTTCCGTCGTGGCGCTCCCCAATCCCTCGGCACTCTGTCTCGTGTGGAACCCTTTATAACAACAGATCCAACTGATGATCAGCCCGAAGCTGATCGACTTGAGGATGCCGCCGTAGATATCTTTCCATTCCACCGCCGATTCGATCGAGTTCCAGTAGGCCCCTTCGCTGACGCCCAACAAATCCACTCCGACGAGGGATCCGCCATAGATACCGACCACATCGAAAATCGCCACGAGCAACGGCACCCCGATCACACCCGCCACC
>VFKF01000201.1 GCA_009885705.1 Nitrospira sp.
CCGGTCGTTCGTTTTGGCGCGACACTGACAGTCCTCGACGGCGATCTGCAGCCGAGCGGCTGGATGTACCAGGTGCGCACAGACGAAGGGGCGAAGGGTTGGGTATCGGAGAAGCGCCTCCGCTTGAAGTTCTAATCCTCCCATTTCTCCGTCATACATTGGCTGCCACGCCTGGCATATTCTCGACTGTTCAGGCGAACTTCCTATGTTATAATCCCCCCGTTTTCCAACTCGTGGCCAGACCAAGAATATCGACACGACTCCAATGGACAGACTTTCAGCGATCATCTTCGACTTCGACGGGGTCATTGCGGACACCGAACCCCTCCATTTCGCCGGTTTCCGCCAGACGCTCGCAGAGATCGGCATTAGCCTGACCGAATCCGACTACTACGCCAACTACCTGGGCTACGACGATCGCGGCTGCTTTCTCGCGGCACTCGCCGCACACCAACGGCCCACCGATCTCGCGACCATCACGACATTGATGCAACGGAAAGCCCTGGCCTATCTGGAATCGGTGAAGGGACATCTGGTCATTTTCCCAGGTGTGCGGGAATTTGTGCAGGAGGCCGCTGCGACGTACCCCTTGGCCATTGCATCCGGCGCCCTCCGCCATGAGATCGAATTCATCCTCGAAGAGGCCGGGCTTCGCAAAGCATTTCTCCACATCACGGGCGCCGAAGACGTCACCAAGGGGAAACCAGATCCGGAGCCGTTTCTCCATGCCCTCGACGCCGTGAATCGACAACGCCAGAAACAGACCATCGCCCCGGCATCCTGTTTGGTCATTGAGGATTCCATCCCCGGCCTGCGCGGCGCGAAAACCGCCGGGATGAAAGTCCTTGCCGTGGCGAACACGCACACGATCCAAGATCTGCATGAAGCCCATGCCATCACCCCGAGTCTCACACAGATTCGCCTCAGCGAACTCCGTGAGCGGTTATGGCCCGCCCCATAAGAATCGAGTACGTAATATGAGAATCTGTTCGCTGCTTCCCAGTGCCACCGAAGTGATTGCCGCGCTCGGTCTGAGCGAGGAGTTGGTTGGAATCAGTCATGAGTGCGACTACCCGCCATCGGTCGGGAACGTGCCCATCATGGTTGAGCCGATGATCCCTCCTCATGGGCTGACCAGCGCTGAGATCGATCGACAGGTCGCGCAGCTCGTGGCCTCGGGCCAGCGGCTCTATCGGCTGAACCACGATCGCTTGTGCGACTCGCGCCCGGATCTGATCCTCTCCCAAGACCTCTGTCATGTCTGTGCCGTCACACCGGATCAACTGCATGAGGCCATTCGAGCCATGCCGCACCAACCGGCAGTCCTGACATTGAACCCCGGTACGGTCCACGATGTCATCGATGATGTCGTACGGATCGGCGACGCGGCAGGCCGATCGGCAGAGGGCCATCGTTTTGCGTCGCAATTGCGCGAGCGACTCGACGCCGTTCGCACTCGCGTCCAAGGCTTCTCGCATCGCCCGCGCGTGGTTTGTATCGAATGGCTCTCGCCCTTATACGTCGCAGGTCATTGGGTCCCTGAGATGGTCCAGCTCGCAGGCGGCCAGGATGTCCTGGCGCAGCCCGGCACCCCGTCGCGCGTGGTGACCTGGGACGACATCCTCGCCGCGGCCCCGGACCTGCTCATCGTCATGCCTTGCGGCTTCTCGGTTGAACGGACACGCACTGAACTCTCTCAGCTCATGCAGCAACCTGGTCAATGGCCCATCCCCTCAAAGCTGAGAGCGGACACATTCCTGGTCGATGCCTCCTCGTATTTTAGCCGGCCTGGCCCACGCCTGATTGACGGGATTGAGCTGTTGGCCGCCATCCTCCATCCGTCAGACCATGACCCCATTCACGGCTCCATGGCCAGTCGCCTGGAGCCACAACCTCTGCAGTAATGCCATGACCATACTCTCCTCGACCGACGCCCAAGCCTACTGCACGACCCTCACGAAAAAGAGCGGGAGCAACTTCTATTATTCCTTCCTCTTCCTCCCGCGAGCCAGACGCGCGGCGATGTACACGGTCTACGCCTTCTGCAAGGAAGTCGATAATGCGGTCGATGAGCCCCCGGCAGGCAGCAAACCCCAGGATGAATTGCAACGGTGGTGGAACGAGCTTGAGGCGGCCTATCAAGGGACACCGACCTTCCCGGTCACCATCAGCCTGTCCACCCATGTGAAACAGCTATCGATCCCACAGGCCTATTTCGAGGAGCTGATTAAGGGCGTGGGCATGGACCTCTCGGCGGCACGATATGCCACGTTTCAAGATCTCTCGCTCTACTGTTATCGCGTCGCCTCGGTCGTGGGGCTGATCTGCCTCCACATTTTCGGGCCGACCTCCGCCAGGGCTC
>VFKF01000242.1 GCA_009885705.1 Nitrospira sp.
ATCGCGCCAGGGTCCATTTCCCAAACGGATGATGGCGCTGCGAGCTGGCAGACCACGACTTGTCGGTCAGTCTATGAACGTGCATCCTCGCTCCACAATCTCAGGCAGTGGAGCTGCTCGCCCAACTGAGGCACGCGCACAAAGCAGCATGACGGCACAATCGTCCATGGAGTGATACCTCCAGGATTGGATATTTCATTTATTGAATAAGGCACCATCCTCAATGGCGATTGAAATTTCAGCACACACAGTCCCGACCCTACGACCTCGGGAAGCCAGACAGATGAATTCGCAGACAACCCTGCAAGCTGTTCTCATCGTCGATGACGACCCGGACATCCTGACTGCATTGCATGACCTGCTCGAACATGATGGGTTTTCAGTAACAGCGGTCTCGACGTGCCGCGATGCACTGACGCAGGTGAGAACGACCAACTTCTCCGCAGTGTTACTCGATATTGGATTGCCAGATGGAGATGGGCTAGCCGTCCTTGAGACCATCCAAGCCCTCGCACCATCACTCCCCGTGATCGTGCTCACGGCCTTCACAGCGTTGGACTACCGTGCGAAGTCTTTATCGAGAGGCGCGTTCTCCTACCTCACTAAGCCCTACAACCGCGATGAGCTGCGCGCGGTCGTACGCCGGGCCGTTGACCTAAGCCACCCACCAATGCCTTTCAATAATTAGCTGGATGACATGACATCCGCACGACAAGCACCGGTGCAGGACTAATCCACATCACCCGCTCGCGGCGAGGGATCAAATGTGTGCGGACGAGACTTGCCCTATTTCTCGCCATTCCTCTCTTCAAGTGTTCCCCTGCAAGCGAAGTCCGGTTCGACAACCGGACGATACATTGACTCCATCCGCAAGCCCGTATATCATCGCGTATATACAAATTGGATTCTAAGGAGGACCTCGCCATGGCCACAAAGAAAACACGGATCTTTATGAGCGGGAATAGTCAAGCCGTTCGAATTCCGCGAGAATTTCAACTCGACGGCGACGAAGTCGAGATTCAGCAACGCGGCAACACCCTCGTCATTCGCCCTAAAAAACTCTCGTGGGCTCCGCTCATGGATAGCTTCACGAAGTTCACGGCGGACTTCATGGAGCAGGGGCGCCTGCAACCAGCCATCCAAAAGCGGAAACGGCCTTTCGCATGAAGTTGATGCTGGATACCGATATCTGCATCTACCTCATCAAGCAACATCCTCCCTCCGTACTTGAACGGTTCCTCTCGCATCAGGTCGGTGACGTTGGAATCTCCAGCATCACCGTGGCAGAGCTCGATTTCGGCGTGAGCAAAAGCCTGCACGCCACAAAGAATCGTGCTGCCCTCGCCCAGTTTCTCTCGCCCCTTGAAGTGGCCTCGTTCGACCGAGATGCGGCAGCCGTCTATGGGCGACTCCGTGCAACGCTTGAGCAGAAGGGAACGCCGATCGGATCGATGGATCTCTTAATTGCCGCTCACGCGCTCAGTCTCGGTGTCCGCCTTGTGACAAACAATGCGAGAGAATTTCGGCGCGTCCCCGGGCTACGCGTTGAGAACTGGGTTTAGCCGAAGCATCGCGGCGGGAGAACAGAAATAGGAATACTCCGAACTGTTAGTGGCCGCTGCTCGAATCACATGTCGAGAAAACCAGAATGTCCCATTGAGGCTCCTCCTCGGTCTGTCTGGTTTCTCTGATTTGTTTTGTTAATCTGGTTAGATTCGTGCGACCAAAAACTAGACAGACCAAATGAACAAGACAGCGCCTACGAGCGCTGTCGATTCGAACCAGTAAATGCCTGCTTGAAGACCGTGCGGAGGCCGAAGTAGGCAAAGGAATCTTTGAGGTTGGAATAGAGCCGCTTGATCGTTCCCATGTCCGGGTCCGTGACATATTCCATCGTGAGGGCAATCCGTTCCTCCCCCTCACCAAGTGGCGTCACCGCATGCCAGAGCTTATCCCCGTTGAAGATCACGAGATCGCCTGGGTGCGTAATCAACTCCAGATGCTTGGGTGATTTGACTGGATCGTCCTTAAAGAGCTCACAGACCAGTTTGCATTGCGTCGATCGATCGACGAGTCCCATCAATATGGTATAGCGGGCCCCCTTGTAATAGGACGTATCGTAGTGAAACCCGATGTGGTCCCCCGGCTCGGTGTAATAATACAGCGCACAAGAGTGGGGATCGTTCTCAGGGCACAGACTGAGCTTGGCCTTGACCAGGCGGCTAAACAGCCCGATGAAGGCCTCGGATCGATAGAGATCGAGAAAACGCGGGGCCTTCTCCATCACCGTGTAGTAACTCACGCTCCCGCCCTTTTTATGGCCTGGAATATAGTTGCGATTCAGCTCGCCCTTCACACCTTGCGCCTGAGGGACGAGATGTTCTTCCACCACCGACCGGGAGAGAAATTGCGGAATAAACAGGAACTCGTTCTGGTCCCAATAGTCACAGGAGAGCCGATCGAAATCCAGCCGCGTGACCGCCTCATTGACCGCTTCAACTAACGAACTGCTCATCGTCTGGCTCATACAGGTACCTATTGTTCAACAGTCCACTGCGCGTGCTCGAACCGGTACCAGCTACATTCACTGCGGGGCGCTGAATACCGGAGCCTTCACCACTTCCACATCGGCCGGCAACTTCAGATCGAAGACGGCATCGGCTAGACCGATGTTGGATTGGAGCGACGAAAACTCAAACCGTGCGACGTTGCCGCTCATTTCATGAAGCGTCACTGTCCGGATAAAATAGGTCTTGGGAAACACTTCGAGCACAATCCGCTGTAACGATCGACCCGCCTCACCCTCCTGGGATTTCGGCAGGAGGGTCAAGAGTCTGATTCCACCCACACCTCGTCCCTTTCCCGGCGTCGGCTCAATCTCGTACGACTCATCGAGCTTCGCGGCTCCAAGCAAGAGCTCCAAGGGCGCCTTGGACGCAGCCATCTGCGTCAACTTTCCCACCAGGACTTGCCGATGCTCTGGCACATAGACTTTGACATCGTCCGAATTGACGTAAATATCTTCGACCGACGGATCGAGATAGTTCCAGCGTAACCGGCCGGGTTTCTTGATATAGACCTTCCCCGTGGATGTGATCGCCCTGTCGAACCCCTCGATCGTCGTCTTCTGCGCAAAGTCCGCTTGGAGGTCTTTCGTTTTCTCATACCGCGCCTGAAGCTGCTTGACCACCTCGCGCACTTCCTTCAATGCCTTTTCGCTATCTTCATCCGCAGCCAAGAGCGGCACGGGACAGAGCGCTCCCAGGCAAACGACGACAACTCCCAACCTCACCACGCCATACCATTTCATGCTTCTTCCTCTGCGCCCACCGGCCCTCGCCGCCCCACAACCTCTCTTCGTCCATCGCGGCCTGCCGCGCCAACAATACCGTCCGACTCCATTTGTTCAATCATTCGAGCCGCGCGAGGATAGCCTACCCGCAACCGACGCTGAATCAGCGATGCCGACGCTTGGCCGGTCGACAGGACCAACTCCTTCGCCTGCTCATAGACTTCGTCTAAGGCCTCTTCCTCTTTGGCATCTTCCTGTTTCAGCGCGATCTGCAACTCCTGATTATAGGCCGGCTTCGCTTGATCCTTCACGAACTCGACCACGCGGCGGACATCCTCATCCGACACAAACGACCCGTGCCCCCGCATGAGACGTCCAGTCCCCGATGCCATATAGAGCAGATCCCCGCGGCCCAGCAGCGCTTCCGCACCGTTTGCGTCCAGGATGGTGCGTGAGTCGGTCTTCGACGAGACTTGAAAGGCGATGCGGGCCGGGAAGTTCGCCTTGATCAAACCGGTCAACACATCGACCGACGGACGCTGCGTCGCCAGCACGAGATGGATCCCCGATGCACGGGCCATCTGAGCCAACCGCGCAATCTTGTCTTCCACTTCCTTCGGCGCCACCATCATCAAATCCGCCAACTCATCGATCATCACGACGATGTAGGGCAAGGGCTCCGGCGGAGTCTTCGGCGGCATAAACGATCCGGGGCTTCCTTCTGGAAGCGCCGTCTCTCCGGCAGAGAGCCGTTCCTCTTCAGACAGAAACTGGATAGGCAATTCAGGCTGGTCCGACTTCGCCGCCGCTTCCGCCTCCAACACACCCTGCGCCCCTGCGACCTTTCGGTTGTAGGCATCGATATTTC
>VFKF01000151.1 GCA_009885705.1 Nitrospira sp.
CTCGCATCCCACCGAGCAGGCGGAGATCGAGAAGTATCAGGATTTGCTCAAGCAGAATCTGGTGGAGCCGGGACAACTTGAACTCTATGTGATGAATGCGGATGGCAGCGGCAAGCGCCCGGTCACGTCGAACGGGGCCTCGAATTTTTCGCCCTTCTATTTTCACGATGGCAAGCGGATCATTTTCTCGTCGAATGTGGAGACCAAAGGCGAAGGAGGCCGGCCTAGCTTTCATCTCTACGCGATCGGCGAGGATGGCCAAAGCCTTGAACGGCTCACCTTCGACGGGCAGTTCAACAGCTTCCCCATGTTCTCTCCGGATGGCACCAGTCTGGTGTGGGTCTCCGACCGCGGGACCAAGGCTCCCGGTGAGTTCAATGTCTTTCTCGCCGACTGGGTGCCGTAAAGCGGTGATGTGTGATCGGTGATCAGTCATGAGTGATGACAGAAGCCAGGACCGAGCCCCTGTCTCGATCACCCATCACGCATCACCCATCACGCATCACGTCTCTGGGAAGTTCCGTCGCCTCGCGCCTCTTGTCTGCTCCTTCATTGCGCTCATCCTTGTGTTCGTAGGGCTCTTTGACTGGGATGTGCCGCTGACCCGGTTCGTCCGTTCCCTCTATCCTCCGGCCGACTCTGTCCCCAATCCCTGGCTGGTTCAGTTCAGCGATCTCGGTGACCGACTCGGCAAGGGGGAGTCGCTGGTGCTCCTGAGCCTCCTGTTGCTGGCGGTCGGGTACGGATTGAAACGCCCGCAGTGGAAAGACGCCGGATGGCAAAGCCTCATCGCACATGGTCTCGTGGCAGTGGTCGCGAATATTGTGAAACATGTCATTGGCCGCCCTCGCCCCAAGTTTATGCATGCCGGCAATCTTGAACTCTCTCCAGCCGGCGGAAGCGGATGGGATTCGTTTCCGTCTGGCCATGCGGCAGCAGCGATCGCGGTCGCCACGGTATTGGCCGCGAAGTTCCCGCGAGCGAGATGGCCGATTCTCGCTGCCGCCGTGGCGATTGCCGCCAGCCGGATTGTCCGCGGGTCGCACTATCTGACCGACGTAGTCGGAGGCGCGGCCCTCGGTTATGTGATGGGAGCGATTGCCGTCCATCCTTGGCGAGAATGGCGCGCTGCGGCTGGACTCGCCCTCTGTCGAATGACACCCTATTTTGTGGTGACTCTCGCGTTCGTGTGGACGATCGTGCAGCTTCCGCCGGAGGCCTGGTCCTATCAGCAGTTGTTCTGGAGTGGCGTCGTGCTCACCCTGGCAGGACTCGTGGGGCATGCCTTGTGGGCGGTGCAGCCGGCATGGCGTCCCACCTGGCTGTCAGGATCACTGACTCGTAGCCTCGTGGGACTGGGCGTAGGAATGACGACCGGCTCGTTGTGTGTGACGACCGCTGTGTTGCTCGTCTCAACGGCTCATTGGTTGGACGGCCTTCAGGAACAGGGTGAGCCGGTGGATGGGCAGATGGGGATAAGGGCGGCCTTGACGGAGGGGCTGTTCATTGTGGCCATCCTGCTGGTGTTGGTGGCGAGTTATGTCTTGAAAGGTATCGTGCCGATGTAAGCTGGTCTTTCTGGTCTATCTGGTCTGTTCGGTCTGTCTGGTTCAATCAGACACCAGATAGACGAGATAGACTGGATAGACGAGACAGACCAGTTCAGTGGCCAAATACGGTAGGTGGCGGTGGCGGGGCGGCACCTTCGGGAATGGTCACCATCGGTTGTTTCGCCAGCAGGATGTAGCCGTAGCGTTTGAGAATCGGGACCAGGGTGACTGCCTCAGCCGGCAATTTCGACTGTGCCGTCTCCGGTAACAAGATCATCACTTTCTTAGGCCCTTTCAGGGCCTCCCGTATTTTGTCCTCTTCCCCAAATGGCACGAAGACAGTCGGTCGTCTGGCGTAAAATACCGACGAGGGTCTGACTGTCCCATAGGCAATGAAGAGGTCCTGGGGGTCCAGATTTAGTCCTGCCGCATAGGCCAGTTCTTGTGGCGGAGCGATCACAAATCGGTTGATGGGTGGAGTTGCAATCACGATAACGGTCAGGACCAGACCGGCCAGAGTCGCTCCCGCTGCCCAGAAGGCTCCTCCACGCCGTTCCTCGTTCAACCCCAGATATCCCACCAAGCCCATGCCGAATAACAAGAGGGTCGCGGCCACGTAGGGGCCGATTCCAAGACCGACCTGTCCGGCCAGGGGGAACTCGCGCACCATCTTCGAGGCGTAGTTGGCATAGAGCGTAGGGACGCAGGCAAAGGCGATCGCCAAGAGATAGCCCAGCCCCATCATGAGGTGAATGGATCCTCGAATTCCTTTTGTGGTTGGATCCTGCAGACATCGCGACCAGTACGAAGCCGCCAACAGGGCGGCGGCAGGAAACAAGGGACCGATATAGTGGGGCAAGCGCGTTGACGACGCGGTGAAAAATAGGAAGACGCCCACGACCCACAGGGCCGCAAAGAGGTCGAGTTCTCGAGTAGGGGTAGAGGGGGTAGTGGGGTAGGGGGGTACCCCGTTATCCCGCTGTCCCGCTACCCCGTCGCGTCGCCA
>VFKF01000410.1 GCA_009885705.1 Nitrospira sp.
ATCCTGCTACTGCGAGGCCCGGCCTTTGAACGTGAGTTCCGACACGGCGGATTTATCCAGCTCGCCTTTGCCGAGCGCGACCAGCCGCTGATATTGCTCGTAGGTCGCTTGAGCCAGCGGAACAGTAATCCCGGCGGACTTGGCTAATGCGAGGGCGATGCCCGAGTCTTTGGCGGCATGAGCAGCCGAGAAGTAGCAGTCGTGGGCGCGGTTCTGCATATCCTCACCGTCCGTCTCCAAGACGCGCGACGCAGCTCCGGTCTGGGAGAAGATCTCCCTCACCATTGTTAGGTCGAGGCCCAGTGCGGCTCCAAGACCGAGCCCTTCTGCGAGCGCGGCCGTATTGCAGTTCATCACCATGTTGACGAGGGCTTTGACCTTCGCGGCTTCTCCTGCCGATCCGACATAGCGCAAGCGTGCGCTCAATTTGTTCAAGAGCGGCTTCACGGACTCGAACAGATCCTGCCGTCCGCCGCACATGAGATAGAGCGTGCCCTGACGGGCCTGTGTGATGCTGCTGGCCATGCAGGCTTCCAAGGTTCGGCCTCCACGTTGCGTCACCAGCGCGTCGATCTCGATATGCACATTGGGCGACAGTGTGGCGCAGTTGATGAAGAGCCGATCCTTGGCATACCGGAGAAGACTCTCTGTGCCGGTCGGGGAAAAGATCTCGCGCATCGCTGCATCGTCGGATACGACCGTGAAAATGATGTCGGCGAGTTCTGCGACTCGGGCAGGGGAGTGAGCTCCTTCACAGCCGAGTTCGGTCGCAAGGCTGGTGGCGGTGGTCTGGTCTCGATCGTATAGAGCGATCAGGATTTCCTGTTGATCCCTCAAACGTCTGGCCATGTTGGCCCCCATCCGTCCAACTCCCACGAAGCCGATTTTTGCCGTCGATTGACTCATCTCGCGTACCCTTTCGTTCGTGTTAGCATGCGGTCACTCCAAGGCACGAGTGCCGATTTGTCCTACGAGCCTATGGAAGATTTGGAAGGGAGGTTTCTGCATGCTGCAACCCATCGTGGGCTATCATTTGGACGAATATAACGATTGGGTGGCCGATCTTCAATGTGGCCATGGCCAACATGTGCGCCACCAGCCGCCGATGACCAATCGGCCCTGGGTCCTCACCGAGGAGGGCCGCAGCCAACATCTCGGCGAAATATTACACTGTAAGAAGTGCGACGAAGCGACGGCGTAAGCTACTCGATGGTCGTCATGTTCGGGGACGGTTCTGCTGTCATGTCGAGGCCAGGTTTTGACCAGGGTTGCAGCTGTGGGCCCTCATATCGGTAGCCGCCTGTGATGGGATCGCTGGCCAGTAACAGCGGGGTGTCGAGGTCGAGCACCTCGAAGCCGCCGAGTCCCAGGACCATGCTGAACGAACAGCCCATCGCCACTCGTGTTTCCACCATCCCGCCGATCATCAGTTTGAGGCCGGAGGCTTTGGTGAAGGAGGCAATCTCCAGGGCTTCGACCACGCCTGTCTTCATGATCTTGATGTTGATGTAGTCCGCTGCGACACGGGCGACGATTTCTTGCGCGTCCGCGAGCGAGCGGACCGATTCATCCGCCGCGACGGGAATGCCGGTCTCCCGACGGATCGCCGCCATACTGTCGAGGTCATCCCGTACGACCGGCTGTTCAAGCAGCACCATTGCCCCGCCGAATGCCTTCACTCCTCGTACAAAGGTCAGACAATCCTGCATCGAGAAACCCTGGTTCCCATCGCCGATGAACGAGATGCCTGGGAGCGCGCGGTGCACGGCTGCGAGCCGTCGAATATCTTCCTCGACATCCTTGCCAACCTTCATTTTGAAGAGGCGAAATCCCTTCTCGTACCATCCGCGCGCGAGGGCGACGGTCTTGTCGAGATCGGCGATAGGAATGGTGATGTCGGTCTCTCTCGCTCTCACATCCGCGCCACCCCAGAGCTTCCACATCGGGATGTGCAATGCGCGGCAATAGGCATCGATCACAGCGGTTTCAAGCCCACAGCGGGCGGCAGGATGAGCCGGCGCCTGTCCAGATAGATCCTGCCCGATCTGTTTGTAGTCTGAGGCTGAACGGCCAATAGTTGCCCTGCTGAGTTGGAGCAGGGAGGTCAGGCAGCTTGCACGAGTTTCTCCTCCGACTTCCGGGAACGGCGCCGCTTCCCCATAGCCCTGTGCGCCATTGGTCAAGGTGACTCGTAGGAACACATTTTCAGCCACCGTTCTGGCGCCGGTGGCGACCACGAAGGGATCGGTGATGGGCACGTCCAGCGGCCAGAACTCTATCGTACGTATGGTGATTGCCAGATTGTCCATTGAGGGAAATGCTCTGCTACTCCACTAGTTGAAGGTATAGACCAAGAGGCCGTTGAACTGGATACGCGTATAGATATTGGCAATCTGGGTGTAATCGGCCATCAGTTTCAGTAACCAGACCTTCGAGAGGTGATTGGTGTAGGAGGCATGGGCATCGCCTCCGATACGAAAGGCCGATGCTTGCGTCGACTCGTCGATGTATTGGATCGCTGGGCCTGCGGCAAACGACAATTCATCCTTGTTCTCCATCGTGTAGATGGCCGCCAAGCGTGGAATTTGATTCACGAACACTTGGGGGCTGAAGTATCCGCCCGGCAAGGGTTCCCTCGCGCTGGGGGTAAATCCACTTTGATTTTCTCCATAGTGAGTCAGGTAGAAGAGATATTCAGCCGACAGGTCCCAATGGTCCGTTTTCCACAGAGGCAACGAGGTCTTGAGGTCGAGCCCAACCTGATCGTTCGAACTTACGCGCTCAGACGTCACCCAGCCGGCAAAGGGTGTGACGTCCACGCGAACCGAGCCCGCATCGAAGGAGACCGTGCTGTAGAACAGGGTCGAGCGAGCGAGGCCTAAGAGTTGGCCTGAGCTGCGGGAGCCGGCGAGCGAGGCGAACGAGTCATATTTGAATTCGCGCTTCACGCC